>JACQGZ010000215.1 GCA_016199305.1 Armatimonadota bacterium
GCTGCTTGGTGAGTCAACTGTCCTGGATGACATTGTGTCGATCGGAGAATGTGTGGCCGCGGGCCGGTTTGTGTATGATCTCACCGTCGAGCCTGCCCACAACTTCCTCGTTGAAAACGGACTGATCGTTTCCAATTGTGAGGCGCTGCGTTCGATCGGCGCCGCGCGCGAGGAGATCCCCGGACGGCGCGGCTATCCGGGCTACATGTACACCGACCTGGCGACCCTCTACGAACGGGCGGGCCGAATCCTCGGCCGCAAAGGCTCCATCACGCAGTTGCCGATCCTGACGATGCCCGACGACGATATCACGCACCCCATCCCCGACCTGACCGGGTACATCACCGAAGGACAGATGGTCCTCAGCCGCGGTCTCCACCGCAGAGGGATCTACCCGCCGATCTTCCCTCCGCTCAGCCTCTCTCGGATGATGAACGATGGGATTGGCAAGGGACGCACCCGGGAGGACCACGCCAACGTCAAAGACCAGCTCTTCGCTTCCTATTCCAACGGCCTGGACCTTCGCCGGCTGGTGGCCATCATCGGCGAGGAGGCTCTGACGACGCGGGACCGGCTGTACCTGAGCTTTGCGGATCGCTTCGAAAAGGAATTCATCGGACAGGGCGATACCGAGCGCTCGATTGAGGAGACCCTCACGCTCGGCTGGCAGTTGCTTTCCATGTTCCCCAAGGGTGAACTCAAGCGCATCAAGGAGGACCACGTGGACCGGTACTACTTCGGGGAACAGATGGAGAGGCTGTGGGAGGAGCGGTCGGTCCGGTAGGCGTGCCGACGGTGCCCGGGAAGAGGGATGGGGAGGCGCACAGATGGCGGACGTGATCAGCCCCACCCGGATGAACCTGCTGCAGCGGCGCACCCAGTTGGAGGTCGCGCAGCAGGGCGTCGATCTGCTGAAGCGCAAACGGGATGCCCTCGTCGCCGACTTCTTCAAGATCGTGCGCGAGGCCCTGGCGGCGCGCGAGCGCCTGACCGCCGCGGCGCGGCAGGCCTACGTCTTCTTGAGCCTGGCCAAAGCAGTGGAGGGGAAAGAAGCCCTGGAGGCGGCGGCGATGGCGGACCGGCGGGAGGTGCTGGTGGACATCGAGGTCCGCAACGTCTGGGGGACGAAGATCCCCGAGGTCAGCGTGCGCGACGTGCGCCGGGCCCTGCTGGCGCGTGGGCACAACCCCACCGCCACCAGCGCGCGCACGATTGCCAGCGCCACGCAGTTTGAGGAACTCGTCGGGGCGATCCTGCAGGTGGCGGCCACCGAGATCAAGCTCCGCAAGATCGGGGAAGAGATCAAGAAGACGACGCGGCGGGTGAACGCCCTGGAGCAGGTCGTCGTCCCCCGCATCCGCGCCGAGATTCGCTTCATCGCTGCGGTCCTGGAGCAGCGCGCCCGGGAGGATGTCTTCCGGTTGAAGCGCATCAAGAAGAAGCTTGAGGCGAAGGTGCGCGCCCCGGCATGACCATCGCCCGCCCGCTGGTCCGTCTGCGGCTGCCCTGGTGGCAGGTGCTCCTGGCCGCCGTCCTGGCGCTCGGCGGGTTCGCCGCGGCGACGCGGGTGCGCAACGAACTGACGATCCGGGAGCAGCTGGGGGTACCCTCCACCAGGCTGGCGGAACTGGCCTTTGAACTGCAGCGGCAGGAACGCTACCGCGAGACCCTGGAGGCCGAGGTCGGTCGCCTGCGCACCGATCTGGCGGCCCTGGAGCGCCGGGCCGCGGAGGGCCAGTCCAGCGTCGCCCGGATGAACCGTGATCTCCGCTCCCTGCGGACGCTGGCCGGGTTCGTCCCGCTGGAGGGGCCGGGGGTGGTGGTGGAGATGCGCGACAGCCCCGCGCCGATCCAGCCGGGGGATGATCCCAACAAGACCATCCTGCACTACACGGACATCCACGCGGTGATCAACGAACTGTGGGCCGCCGGCGCCGACGCCGTCGCGGTGAACGGCGAGCGCGTCGTCACCCGCACCGGCGTGAACTGCGTGGGGACGACGATCCTCTGCAACACGAAGCGCATCGCTCCGCCTTACACCATCGCGGCGATCGGCGATCCGGGTCGGCTCCTGGCGCAGCTGGAGCGGCCGGGCGGGCCGGCGGAGATCCTGCGGGCCTTCGGGTTTCCGCTGCGCGTCCAGAGCGCGGAGCGGGTGCGCGTGCCCGCCTACCGGGGCATCTTCCAGTTCGATCTCGCCCGTCCCGCGGGCGCGGGTCCGTAGGAGGTCTGCCGTGTGGCTGCCGGTGCTGGGGCTGTTGGTGGGGATCCTGCTGGGGCTGCTGCGCCCCGTGGAGATCCCGCTGGGCTACGTCAAGTACACGGCGATCGCGATCCTGGCGGCGATCGACACCATCCTCGGCGGCGTGCGGGCGCGTCTGGAGGCGCGCTTCGACCTGGGGATCTTCCTCAGCGGCTTCCTGATCAACGCCGCATTCGCCGCGCTCCTGGCCGGGCTGGGCGATCTGCTGGGCCTCGATCTGTATCTGGGCGCCGTCATCGCCTTCAGCATCCGCATCTTCGATAACGTCGGCTTCATCCGGCGGGGCCTGCTGGACGCGTACATCGGCCGGCGCAAGAGCGACGCGCAGCGGGACGGCGTCGCGGGGGTGCGCCGCGTAGAGGGGTAAGAGAGTTCTGGAGGTGGACGGCATGGTGCGCGTGGGGATCAACGGATTCGGGCGGATCGGCCGCCAGGCCCTCCGGGCGATCCGTGAACGGAGCCGCGGCGCGGCGCAGGTGGTCGCCGTCAACGACATCGCCGACCTGCAGACGAACGCCCACCTCTTCCGGTTCGATTCCAACTACGGCCGGTATCCCGGCACCGTCGAGGCGCGCGACGGCGAACTGGTCATCGACGGCGACGTCATCAAGGTCTTTCAGGAGCGTGACCCGGCGGCGATCCCCTGGAAGGCGGCGGGCGTGGACCTGGTGCTCGAATCCACCGGCCGCTTCACCCAGGCGGAGAAGGCCCGCGGCCACCTGGCCGGGGGGGCGCGCAAGGTGGTGATCAGCGCCCCCGCCAAGGGCGAGGACATCACCCTCAACATGGGCGTCAACCATGAGCGCTACAACCCGAAGGCGCATACCATCGTCAGCAACGGATCGTGCACCACCAACGCCCTCTCGGTGACGGCCAAGGTGCTCAGCCGGGAGTTCGGCATCAAGCGCGGCTTCATGACCACGGTGCACTCCTACACCAACACCCAGCGCATCCTCGACGTCGTCGGCGAGAACCTGCGCGAGGCCCGCGCCGCCGCGCTGAACATCATCCCCGCCGCCACGGGCGCGGCGAAGGCGATCTTCCTGGTCCTGCCCGAACTCAAGGGGAAGATGCACGGGATGGCGCTGCGCGTCCCGACGCCCACCGTCTCCATCGTCGACCTGGTTTGCGAACTGGAGCGCAACGCCAGCGCCGCAGAGGTGAACGCGGCCTACCGGCGCGCCTCAGAGGAAGAGATGAAGGGCTACCTGGGGTACAGTGAAGAGGAGCTGGTCTCGATGGACTACAAGGGCAGCCCCTACTCGGGGATCGTGGACGCGCCGCTGACGACGGTGCTGACGGACAACTTCGTCAAGGTCCTCTCCTGGTACGATAATGAGTGGGGATATGCCTGCCGGGTGGCGGATTTGGTGAGATACATGGCGGAACTCGGCCTCTAGCCCACGGGAGGGCGCAGGGGGGTGCGGGGCGCTGGCCCCCACCCCCTTTGTCTTGGATCCGATGAGGTGCGGGCGTGCGGAAACAGACCGTGCGGGACATAGAGGTGCGGGGCCGGCGGGTGTTGGTCCGCGTGGATTTCAACGTTCCC
>JACQGZ010000229.1 GCA_016199305.1 Armatimonadota bacterium
CCCCGATCAGCAGGTTGTAGGCGCGGCGCGCGTACTGGATGATCGCCTCGTCCTGCTCGTCGCCTCCGATGCGGATGGACTTGCTGGTGACGATGCCCCCCAGGGCGATTATCGCCACCTCCGTGGTGCCGCCCCCGATGTCTACCACCATGCTGCCCACCGGCTCGCTGACCGGCAGCCCGGCGCCGATGGCCGCGGCCATCGGCTCCTCGATCAGGTAGGCCTCGCGCGCCCCGGCCTGCAGGGTGGCATCGACGACGGCCCGCTTCTCCACCTCGGTCACGCCCGAGGGGATGCCGACGATCACGCGGGGGCGGAAGATCGACCGGGCGCGCATGCCGCGCTTGATGAAGTACCCCAGCATCGAGGCCGTCGTGTCGAAGTCAGCGATGACGCCGTCCCGCAGCGGGCGGGTCGCGGTGATGTGCCCCGGGGTGCGGCCGAGCATCCGCTTGGCCTCATCCCCCACCGCCAGGATCTGCCCGTCCTCCGAGTTCTTGGCCACGACCGAGGGCTCGCGCACCACGATCCCCTCGCGGCGGACGTAGACCAGGGTGTTGGCGGTCCCCAGGTCCACCCCCATATCGCGCGTCAGCCGACCCGCCAGCCAGTTCAGCACCCCGCACCCTCCTCCCTAGAGCGCCCCGCGCTCCCGCAGACTCACATAGCGCCCATGCCCGATGATCAGGTGGTCGAGGACATCGATGCCCACGATGCGCCCCGCCGCCTGCAGCCGCTCCGTGATGGCCAGATCGTCGCCGCTCGGCTCGGGGGTCCCGGAGGGGTGGTTGTGCGCCACGATCACCGCCGCGGCGCTGCGGCGCACCGCCTCCTTGAAGACCTCCCGCGGGTGGATCGGCGCGCTGTCGAGGTTGCCGACCGCGACCTCCACCACCGCCAGGACCTCGTGCTTGGTGTTCAACAGGATGGCCCGGAAGTGCTCCCGGTCCAAATGGCGCATCTGCGGGGCGAGCAGGCGGGCCGCGTCCTCCGGCGCGCGGATGGTGTAGCGCTCCGTGGGGAGGGGGCCGTCCGCGCGCCGCCCCAGCTCAAAGGCAGCCAGCAGCGCCGCTGCCTTGGCCGGTCCTACGCCGCCGACGCGGTCGATCTCCTCGAGGGGGGCCTGGCTTAGTTCTTGCAGGGAGCCGAAGGTCGAGAGCAGGCTCTCCGCCACGGGCACGACGCCCCGCCCGCGCGTGCCCGTCCCCAGCAGGACGGCGAGCAGCTCGGTGGTCCCCAGGGCGGCCGCTCCGGCGCTGCGCAGGCGCTCGCGCGGCCGGGCGTCCGAAGGAAGCGCGGTGACTTTGAGCCGGGAGACCTGCGTCACAAACCGCCTCCGGTCCTCGGCTCCTGTGGCACAAGCCGGCGGGTCAGCCACACGGCGAGCCGTCCGGAGCCGCGGCGGCATCCGCCGGGCGCCCCCCGCCCCGCTGCCGCCTCCACTCCACCGCTGCGTCCGCCTCGTCCGGCCCGCCCGGACGAGAAAGCGAAGGCCGAGCCGCCCGAGGCGCTCGACCCGGTCGCGGGGTCGGGCCAGCGCCCAACGCCGCGCCCGCACCCGCCAGGAGCCGAAACCTTTCCGGTGCCCCACGAGCCTCTTTCGACGCGTCGGGCACCTCAACTCGCCGCCAGTATAGCACGCGCGCGCGGCGCGCCACCATTTCTGATCGGCGCGCGGGCCGCGCTTTCCACCCGGCCGGGCGGGTCAGACCATCAGGCGGAAGAGCCAGACCGCCAGCACCATCCCCAGGACGACCGCCAGGTTCAGCCGGAGCGTCGCCCCGATGGTCAGGGTGATCACCCGGATGTCAAAGGTAAAGGGGGGATCGATGATCGCGGCCCGCACCTCCCGCGTCAGGAACCCCAGCGAGGGGTAGGCGGAAAGGGCCTCGGTGATGACGCTGCCCAGCAGCCCCCCCGCGAAGAGGACCAGGAGGAGCACCCACCAGGGATTGCGGGTGCGGCGTGCGCGGGCCACGCCGCTTCTCTTCGCGCTCAGCGTCCCTCGACCTGCTCGATCGCCACCGCCGGCGGGGAGACGAAGCGGGCGATCCAGATGGACGCTTCGTAGAGGAGATAGGTGGGGACGGCCATCAGCAACTGCGAGAAGACGTCCCCGCCCGGCGTGAGCACCGCCGCCAGCCCGACGATGGCCACGATGGCATAGCGGCGCCCCGCGGCCAGTGAGGCGGGCGTGACCACACCGATCTTCGTCAGGAAGAGCAGGACGATCGGCAGTTCAAAGACCAGGCCGAAGGCCAGCATGAACGCCATGACAAAGGAGGTGTAGGCGCCGATGCTGAGCATCGGTTGCAGGTCGGGGGTGCGGTACGAGAGGAGAAAGCGCACCCCGATCGGGACGATGCCGACCAGGGCGAAGGCCGCCCCGCCGACAAAGAGCAGATAGGCCGGCAGGAGGAGCCAGCGGGCACCGCGCCGCTCCGTGGCCGTCAGGCCGGTCGCGACGAAGCGCCACACCTGGTAGAGCAGGACGGGCAGGCTAAGAAAGACGCCGGCGAGGACGGCCATCTTGAGGCGGACGAAGAAGGCCTCGGTGGGGGCGAGGAAGATGACGCGCTCTCCCAGGCGGGTGACCGGGGCCATGAGGAACGCCAGCAGGGCCTCGACGTAGATCCAGGAGACCACCGTAGCCACGCCGAGCGCCACCAGGCCCACCAGCAGCCGCCGCCGGAGCTCCTCCAGGTGCTCGATGATGGTCATCGGCCGGTCGGCGGCCATGACAGGAGGGGGAAGGGACCTTAGGAGGAGGATTCCTTGGGACGCCTGTCGTCGCGCAGGTCGTCCTCGACGTCCCGCACTTCCTTGCGGAAGTCGCGAATTGTCCGCCCCAGCGCGGACCCGATCCCGGCCAGGCGGCTGGCGCCGAAGAGCAACAGCAGGATCAGGAAGAAGAGCAGAAGCTCAGGAAGACCCACGTTCGGAACCAGACCCATCACGCCACCTCCACCTGGATTATATCACCCGGAAGACGGCCCGCCCGGCGGCGTGGTTGAGTCGGCGCGCCGGCGGAGGAGCAGCCAGAGCATCTCCAACACGTCGCGGCCGGTGCTGCGCACCTGGCGCCATTCCTGCGGCACGCGCATCCGCGTGGCGCGCCAGCGGCCGCGCAGTTCGGCGGCGTCGGCGGCAAAGCGCGCCTTCAGGCCGGTCAGTCGCTCACGAGCAGCGTGCTGCGGAGCCACCG
>JACQGZ010000230.1 GCA_016199305.1 Armatimonadota bacterium
CTTCGCCGTGCGGGTCGGGCGACGCCTGGTCGAGGCGGGGGTCCTGGCCGATCCCGGCCACATCTTCTTCCTGCACGCCGATGAGATCGCCCCGGCGCTGCGCGGTCCGCGCAACCTGAGGTCACTCATTGCCCAGCGGCGCGCCGAGCACCAGCGGTGGCGGGACGTTCGCCCGCCGCGATACCTGGGCCGGCCGCCGGGGGTGCCCGCTCAGCCCAACCGCTTCGAACCACCGCCGGTGGCGCAGCCTGCGGACGAGAAGGTCTTGCGGGGCATCGGCGCGTCTCCCGGGGTGGTGCGCGGCCGGACCCGCGTCGCCCTGTCCCCAGACGATTTCGAGCGTGTCGGGTCCGGGGACGTGCTGGTCTGCCCCTCCTCCAATCCATCCTGGGTGCCGCTTTTCGGCATCATCGCCGGGCTGGTCACCAACACGGGGGGCGCCCTCTCGCACGCCGCGGTGGTGGCCCGGGAGTTTGGCGTGCCCGCGGTGGTGGGGACAGGCGAGGCCACCCGCCGGCTGCGTGAGGGGCAGATGGTGGAGGTGGACGGGACCGCGGGAGAGGTCAGGCTGCTGTGAATGGCGTCGGGCCCATGGCGGCCGACCCTGCGGCCGGACCGCCGATCGATCGGCCAGGCGCGTGGGGCGTGGCTCTGCTGGGCGTGGCGAGCGGCTCCATTCTGATCCCCCTGAACTCCACGATGCTGGCCGTGGCGCTGCCGGGGATCATGACGGACTTCGGCGTCGGCGCGGGGACGGTCTCCTGGCTGGTCACCCTCTATCTGGCGACCGTCGCGCTCGTGCTGCCGTCGAGCGGCACCCTGGGAGACCGCTTCGGCCACCGCAGGGTCTTCCTCCTGGGGGTCGGCGCCTTCGCGCTCACGTCGCTGATCGGAGCGCTGGCCTGGGCCTTTCCCGTCCTGGTGGCAGCGCGGGTGCTGCAGGCCGCCAGCGGCGCGTCGATCAGCGCCAACGCGCTCTCGCTGGTGCGGACGCTGGCCCCCGCGGACCAGCGCGGGGGGAGCTTCGGCCTCTTTGACATGTTGATCTCGACGAGCGCGGCGGTGGGACCGTTCGTCGGCGGAGTGCTGGTCGGCGGATTCGGATGGCGGTCGCTCTTCGTCGTCGCGATCCCGTTGTCGTTGCTGGCGGTCCTCCTGGTCAGCGCGGTGGTCCCGTCAGTGCGTCCGGCCCCGGAGGCCCGCCTGCCCCTCGACCTGACGGGACTGGTCCTGCTCTCGGCCTCGGTGCTCGTATTGCTGGGCGCGATCTCCGCCCTTCGCGGAACCAGTGGATGGCGGTGGTGGGGAGCCGCCGTCTTCCCGGTCCTCCTGGGGTGGTTCGTCCGGCACGAGCTGCGGGCCGGCGCGCCGGCGCTGGACCTCAGATTGTTCCGGGTGCGGCCGTTTGCTTCCGCTGTCGCCGCCGTGCTGGGAGCCACGATCATTCTGCACGCCACGATGATCCTGATCCCGATCCTCACGCAGACGCTGATGCACGCTTCGCCGACCGCCAGCGGGACCGCCCTGCTGGCCATCTCGGCGCTGAGCGCGCTGATCGCCCCCCTCGGCGGACGGCTCTCCGACCGGCTCGGCCGGCGCGGCCCCGCCGTGGCCGGGAGCCTGTGCATGGCCGCCGGTCTGGCAGCGTTGTGGTGGTGGGCCGGCGGCGCGACCATCGTGCAGGTGGGGATCTTCCTCGGGCTCGTGGGGATCGGGTTCGGGCTCAGCGGTCCCTCGCGCCAGACGTCGGCGATCGAGAGCGTGCCAGCGTCCTCAACGGGCATGGCGGCCGGGGCCTATCTCACCAGCCGCTACATCGGCGGCGTGCTCGGGGCGTCGCTGGCGGGCGCGGTGCTGGGCGCCGCCGTCACCGCGGCAGCCGTCGCCGCCGGGTTCGGGACGCTGGCACTGGTGGCGCTGGCAGTGGCGGCGGTCTCATGGGGTCTGCGCGGCCGCACCGCGCCGGCAATCTAGATCCACGCGGCGAAGGCGCACGGCTGCCGCGCGCGCGATCGACTGAAAGAGGGTGGGACGTGGCCAATCTGGCGGTCGTCGCCATCGGCGGCAACTCCCTGATCAAGGGCCCGGACAGGCAGTCCATCCCCGACCAGTGGGAGGCGATGGCGGAAACCTGCGGCCACATCGCGGCGATGATCGCGCGCGGCTGGGACATCGTCATCACCCACGGCAACGGCCCGCAGGTGGGGTTCATCCTGCTGCGTTCGGAGCTGGCCAGCCACGTGCTGCACACCGTGCCCCTCGACATCTGCGGCGCCGACACGCAGGGGGCGATCGGCTACATGGCGCAGGTGGTCCTGGACGCGGCGATGGCACAGCGGGGCCTGGGCCGGCGGACGGCGACCGTCGTCACGCGTGTGGTGGTGGACGCCGAGGATCCCGCCTTCAAGAAGCCCAGCAAACCGATCGGGCCGTTTTACACGCAGGAGCAGGCGGACCGCCACCACCGGGAACGAGGCTGGGCGGTGATGGAGGACGCGGGACGCGGGTGGCGGCGAGTCGTGCCTTCGCCGCGGCCGCTGGAGATCATCGAGACCGATGCGATCCGGGCGCTGCTGGGCGGCGGTTTCGTCGTCGTGGGGGTGGGCGGAGGCGGGATCCCGGTGATCCGGGAGGACGGCGGGCGGCTGCGCGGCGTCGAGGCCGTGATCGACAAGGACCTTGCCAGCAGCCTGCTCGCCCGCACCATCGGCGCCGACCTGCTGCTCATCTCCACGGCGGTGGAGCGGGTCGCGTTGAACTACAAGAAGCCGGGCCAGCGGTTCCTCGATACGATGACGCTGGAAGATGCCCGAGGCTACCTGGGCGAGGGGCACTTCCCGTCGGGCAGCA
>JACQGZ010000225.1 GCA_016199305.1 Armatimonadota bacterium
ACTCACCACACGCTCTATCACGAGTACGTCCACTATGTGCCCTGGCTGCATCCGGCGCTCAGCCGGCGCGCGGTCGTCCGCTACGTGCGCGACTTCGCCAACCGCTGCGACCTCGTCATCGCCCCCTCCGGAGTGATCCGGGGCATGCTGCGGGATCAGGGCGTGACGGCGCGGATCGAGGTCCTGCCGACGGGCGGGATCGACCTCGACCAGAGCGCCCGATTCGATCCACGGTCGGCGCGCGCGCGCCACGCCCTTCCCCCAGATCGGCCGCTCCTGGTGACCGTCAGCCGGCTGGCCCTCGAGAAGAGCGTGGATCTGGTGCTGCGGGCTTTTCAGCAGGTAACGGAGGCCTCCGGGGCGTATCTGCTCGTTGTTGGCGGCGGCCCCAGTGCCGCCAGCCTGGAACGTCTCGCCCGCGAACTGGGGATCGCGGACCGGGTGCGCTTCACCGGAGCCCTCCCGCATGAGGGCGCCCTCGAAGCGATGGCGGGCGCGGATCTCTTCGTCTTCGCCTCGGCGACGGAGACGCAGGGCGTGGTGCTCGTGGAGGCGATGGCGGCCGGCGTGCCGGTCGTTGCCGTGGGCCGGGCGGGCGCAGCGGAGGTGGTCCGGGAGGGGGAGTCCGGTCTCCTCGTCGAGCCCGGTGCGGACGCGCTGGCGGCGGCGGCGCAGCGGCTGCTGGCCGATCCCGCCCGCCTGGCCGCGATGAGCCGGCGCGCCCGGGAGATTGCCGCCGCCTATGCGCTCCCCATCCTGGCCCGGCGGCTCGTGGCGCTGTATGAGTCGGTTCTGACCGAGCAAGCGGACACACTGCCCCAACGGACCTGAGTCGCACCGGGGGCTCCCGCGGCCGCCCGCTCCGGCGGCGGGGGAATCGAGGAGGAGACGCCGCGTGTACCTGAAGCGCCTGGAGCTTGCCGGCTTCAAGACCTTCGCCGACCGCACCGATCTGGAGTTTGCCCCCGGCATCACGGCCATCGTCGGTCCCAACGGCAGCGGCAAGAGCAATCTCAGCGACGCCGTCCGCTGGGCCCTCGGCGAGCAGCGCGCCCACGCCCTGCGCGGCGCGCGGACGGAGGACTTCATCTTCGCCGGCAGCGCCCGGCGGCGGGCGCACGGCCTGGCGCAGGTCGGCCTGATCCTGGACAACACCAACGGCGCGCTGCCCCTGGAATTCTCCGAGATCGGCGTGATGCGGCGCGCGACGCGGGGCGGGGACGGCGAGTTCTTCCTCAACGGCGTCCCCTGCCGGCTGCGGGACATTCAACTGCTCTTTCTGGGCACGGGCCTCGGCGGGCGTTCCTACGCGCTGATCGGTCAGGGCGAGGTGGAGGCCGTGCTCAACGCCTCGCCGCAGGAGCGGCGGTTGCTGCTGGAGGAGGCGGCGGGGCTGGCCCGCTACAAACGGCGGCGGGGGGAGAGCCTGCGCAAACTGGAGCACGCGGAGGCGCATCTGCAACGGATCAGAGATCTGCTGGGCGAACTGCAGGTCCAGCACGCCCACCTGACCGAGCAGGCCGAGGCCGCCCGGCAGCAGCGGGCCTATCTGCAGGAGATGCGAACGCTGGAGCAGGCGCTGACGGCTGATGAGGCGCGGCGCGTGCGCTCCTCCGCCGAGCGCTCGGCCAGCCAGACGGACCTGGCCCGCGCGCGGCTGGGCGAACTCGCCGAGGCGGCGGAGGCGGCGCGCCGCGAGGCCGAAAGCCACCATCGGCACAGCGAGGAGCTCACCCGGGGGTGGGAGGCGCACCAGCGCCGTCTGCTGGAGGTGGTGCGGGCGCAGGCCGCCGCCGAGACCGCGGTGGACCGCGCGGAGGGGAGGCTGGCCGCCCACCGGCAGGAGGAGGCGCGGCTGGCTGCGGAGGCCGCCTCGCTGGAGGAGGATCTCGAACGCCTCGGCGCCGAGATGACGGGGGTGGTGTCGGAGCGGCAGCTCGCTGACGACGAGGCCGTGGCGATGCAGCGGGAGCTGGCCGACCTGCTGGCCGCCCTGGAGGAGGACGAGCGGCGGACCGTCGCCCTGACCGCGGAGGTGAACGCGCAGGAGGCCCGGCGCGCCGACCTGCTCACCGGCCGCCAGGATCTCGCCCGCCACGTTGCGGCGGCCGAGGCACGCGCCACCCTACTGGAAAGGCAGCAGCGCGCACTGGCCGAACGGCGCCGCCGGCTGGAGGAGCGGCTCGGCGACGTCACCGCCGAAGAGGCCCGGCTGGCGCGGCGCCTCCGCGAAATCCAGGAGGCGGCGGACCGCTCCGGCGCCTCGCACGCGGCAGCGGTGCAGCGGGTGCGGGCCTTGGAAGAGGAACGGGAGGCGCTGGATGATGAGGAGCGCGCCGCGGAGGGGCGCCGCCACCGCCTGGAAGCGCGTCTCCAGGCTCTGGAGGAGGCGACGGCCCAGTTCGCCGGGTATGAGGAGGGGGCCCGGTCCCTGCTGCTCGCCCGGCGCGGATCTCCCGGGCGCCTCGCGGGGATCCTGGGCGCGCTGGTGGATCACATTGAGGTGGCCCCGCCCTATCGGGCCGCCGTGGAGGCGGCGCTGGGCCGCCGCCTCTTCTGCCTGCTGACGCAAGGAACCGGCGATGTGCGCGAGGCCCTGACCGCATTGCGGGCAGATGGAGGCGGACCCGTCTCTTTCCTCCCGCTCGACCGGCTCGCCGGCCGCCATGACACGGGCACGGTGCCCGAAGGAGACGGTATCCTCGGTCCCGCGACCGACTTCGTCAGGGCAAAGGGAGACGCGGAGCGCGCGGTCGAGGCCCTGCTGCGTGACGTGGTCGTCGTCGCCGATCTGGATCGGGCGCTCGCCCTCATCGCCTCGAGGCACCGCGGCCGGGTGGTGACGGTGGCGGGAGAACTGCTCTCTCCCGACGGCGTGGTGACCGTGCGCGCCGCGCGGAACGGGGAGGGGTCGCCCCTCTCGCGCCGGGGTGACATCGAGACGGCTCGCCGGGATCTCGAGGAGGTTGCATCCGCCCTGGGGCGCCATGGCGAGCGCCGGCTGGAACTGGATCGAGAGATCCAGGCCGCCGGTGACGAGATCGCCCGGCTTGACGAGGAGCGCTCCGCCCATGAGCGCGCCGCGGCCCAGGCGCAGGCCGCGCTGGCGGCCGCCGCGCGAGAGCGGGCCCGCTTTCCTCTCGATCTGGAAGAGATTGCCGCAGACGCGAGGGAGACCGCGGCCGCCCTGGCGGACCTGGAGGCCGCCCGGGCGCAGTCGGCCGCGGAGGCGGAGACCCTGGAGGCGGCGGCGCGCGAAAGCGATGAGGCGATCGCAGCGGCGCAGCGGGCGCGGCAGACGCACCTGGCCGCGTTGGAGGCGCTCCGGCGGCAGGCCAATGGCGCGCGCCTCCGGCAGGCCGGACTGGACGCGACACGGCGGGGCCTGACAGCACGCGAGGGGGACTTCGGCGTGCGGCGCGGCGTCGTGGTAGAGCGACGCGACCGCATTCTGGCTGGCGCGTCCGCCCTGGCGGGGGAGCGGCCTCGGCTGGAGGCCGACGCGGCGGGGGTCCGGGAGGCGCACCAGCGTCTCACCCAGGAGCAGGCGGAGGTGCAGGAGGGCCTGGCTGGGCTCGAGGCGGATCGCGCCGCCCGCGATGCGGCCCATGCATCGACGGTTGAGCAGGCCCGCCGGGCGGAGGAGGAGGCCCGCGCGGGTGAGGCCGCGCTGCACCGCGCCGAGGTGCGGGCGGCGCAGGCGGAGGCGGAGTGGACGGCGCTGGAGCGCCGGCTCGCCGAGGCGGGGCTGGACTGGTCCGCCGCGGAGCAGATCCCGCTGTCGCTGCCGCGCGATGAGGCGCGGGGACGGCTCGAGGCGCTGCGCGGGCTGCTGGCGGCCATGGGGCCCGTGAACATGCGGGCCATCGACGAGCAGGAGGCGCTCGCCTCCCGTCTCGACCGCCTGACGGACCAGGTGGAGGATCTGGATGGGGCGCGGGCGGCGCTGGCCGAACTCGTGGCGCGATTAGACGCCGTCCTCCGCGTCCGCTTCCGGGAGACCTTCGAGGCGGTGTCGGCGGAGTTCGGGCGGCTCTTCCACCGGCTCTTTGAGGGCGGCAGCGGACACCTGGAACTGGTGGCGGAGACGCCGGAGGCCGAGCCCGGGCTGGAGGTGATCGCGCGCCTGCCGGGCAAACCGCCCCGCTCGCTGGCCGCGCTCTCGGGCGGGGAGCGCGTGCTCGTGGCGCTCTCGCTGCTGTTCGCCATGCTGCGCGTGCACCCCAGCCCCTTCTGCGTCTTCGATGAGGTGGAGGCCGCGCTCGACGACGCGAACACCGCGCGCTTTGCGACGCTGCTGCGGGAACTCGCCGAGATCAGCCAGATCATCATCATCACGCACAACAAGGGGACGATGGAGGCGGCCGACGTCCTCTATGGGATCACGATGCAGGAGCCGGGCGTCTCCTCGGTGCTCTCCGTCCGCCTGGGCGCGCGCGCCCCGCGCGCCGATCCCTTCGCCCGCCCGGCCGAGGTGGTCCCCTCGGCGCGTTGAACGAGCGCGCCCGTCCCTGGTTTCAGCGTCTGCGTGAGAGCCTCTCCCGCACCCGAGAGACCCTGGTGGTGCGGCTGGAAGCCCTCGGCGGCCGGGCCATTGACGAGGCCTCCCTCGCCGATCTGGAGGAGGCGTTGATCCTGGCGGATGCCGGCGCCTCCGCCGCCGCGGAGGTCACGGCGCGGTTGCGGGTCGAGCGCGGGCTGCGCACCCCCGCCGACGTGCGCGGCGCGCTGAAGCGCATCCTCCTCGAGATGCTGGGACCGCCGGTGCCCTTCCACACCGATCCCACACCGGCCGTCACCCTGGTGCTGGGCGTCAACGGCACCGGCAAGACCACCACCATCGCCAAACTGGCCGCCCGCCTGCGCGCCGAGGGCCGGACGGTCCTGCTGGCCGCCGCCGACACCTTTCGCGCGGCGGCGATCGAGCAGCTGGCGGTCTGGGCGCAGCGCCTGGGTGTGGAGCTGGTCCGCCACCAGCCCGGGGGCGATCCCGGCGCGGTGGTCTTCGACGCGCTGGCGGCCATGCGCGCGCGGGGCGCCGACGCGCTGATCGTGGACACGGCGGGGCGGCTGCACACGAAGGTCAACCTGATGGAGGAACTCCGCAAACTCAACCGTATCATCGCCCGCGACGCGCCGCCGACGGTAGAACGGTTGCTCGTCCTGGACGCCTCCACCGGCCAGAACGCCGTCGCCCAGGCGCGTCTCTTCCACGAGGCGGTGGAGGTGACCGGCCTCGTCCTCACCAAACTCGACGGGACCGCCAAGGGCGCGATCCTCCTGGCCATCGCCCGCGAACTCCGCCTGCCGGTCAAATTTCTCGGGACCGGCGAGGGCCTGGACGACCTGGCCCCCTTCGACCCCGAGGCCTTCGTCGAAGCGCTGCTGCCGGAGTGACCGCGCCGGCATGCCGCCGGCGCGCGGGGAGGAGGCCCTCTCCGGGGCCCGAAGAGAGCCACCGTGAATGAGGTCGTCGCCTACGCGGCGCCGCCGCCTGCGCCTCTGGCCCGCCGGTTGAGCTTTCACGGCAGCGGCGGGCCGCTCTTCGGGATCTTCATCCGCAACCTCTTCCTGACCATCCTCACCCTCGGCATCTACTACTTCTGGGGGAAGGTCCGGGCCCGGCGCTACATCCTCGGCCAGGTGGAGTTCGAAGGGGACCGCTTCGCCTACCACGCCACAGGGCGAGAACTGCTCCTGGGCTGGCTGAAGGTCGCCGGCTTCTTTGCGTGGCTGTACGTCATGCAGATCGTCATCCCGCTGGTGTGGAAGAGCCCCTTCGCCGGCGCCCTCCTCGGGCTGGGCGTCTATGTGGTCTTCCTGTTCGTCTATCCCATCGCCATCGTCGGGTCGCGGCGCTTCCGGCTGAGCCGCACCTCCTGGCGCGGCATCCGCTTTTCGTTTCGCGGGCGGGCCCGCGATTTCGTGCGTCTCTACGTCGGCGGCAACGTGCTCACGTTCCTGACGTTCGGACTTTACTACGCGCATTTCCAGAACAACATCCGCCGCTTCCTGATCCCGCATTCGCATTTCGGGACGACCCGGTTCGACTACGATGGCCGCGGACAGGACCTGCTGGGCCTCTACATTCTCGCCGCCGTGGTCACCGGCGCGACGCTATTGGGGGTGGGTCTGGTCGTGGGGTTTGCGGTCGGCAGGGTGTTCTTCGAGGGCTCCCTCCTCTCGCCCGCCATCCTGACCGGGCTGGTCCTGCCGATTGTCGTGGGGCTGCTGGGCCTGTCCGTGTTCTGGCTATGGTTCCTGGGTGTCCGGCACCGCTACTACTGGGGCCGCACGTTTGTGTCGACGGCCAGGTTCCGCTCCACCGTGACGACCCGCCGGCTCGCCGGCCTGCTCGCCGGCGACGCCCTCCGGCTCATCCCCACCCTCGGACTGGCCTGGCCGTGGGTGGTCGTCCGGCACATCCGCTTCACCTTCGCCAACCTCGTCCTGGAGGGGCCGCTGGACATCGAGGCCATCCACCAGGAGGCCCAGGCGGCCTCGGCGGCGGGGGAGAGCCTGGCCGATTTCCTCGGCCTCCTGGACATCGACCTCGGCCTCTGACGCCCGGGGCGACCTCCGTGAGCGCCGCTCGATGCATCCGACCGTGAGGCGAGTCTGGCAGGGCGTCTACTACGACGGTCGCAGCGCCGGCCGCCATCCCGTCACGATCACGGTGATGGAGAGCGGCCTGCGGATCGCCAGGGCCGACGAGACCTTTCTCTGGTGGTCCTATGAGGAGATTCGCCAGGCCGCCGGCGACGTCGCGGGGGAGCCGCTGCGCCTGGAGCGGGGGCGAGAACCGGCTGAGGCGCTGGTCGTCGACGATCCCGCGCTGGCGGCGGCGATTGCCCATTTCGCTCCGCGGGCTCGCGGGAAGGTGCGCACACCGCTAAGGGGATGGCGCCTGCTCCGGCTGACGCTGCTGGCCGCCGGTGGGGCGCTGCTCCTGGGGGCCGCGCTCTTTCTCTGGGGGATTCCGCTGCTGGCGAATGCCCTGGCGGCGCGTATCCCGGTGGCCTGGGAGGAGCGGCTCGGCGCCGCCGTGGTCGAGCAGGTGACCGCCGCCAGCGACCGCTGCACCGAGCCGGCCGGCGTGCGCGCGATCGAGCGCATCGTCTCGACGCTGTCGGCGGCGACACCGTCGCCGTACACCTATCGCGTCACCGTCGTGGAGGTCCGGCTCGTCAACGCCTTCGCCGCGCCCGGCGGGTACATCGTGCTCTTCCGCGGCCTGCTGGACAAGACCGACACCCCTGAAGAACTGGCCGGCGTGCTCGCCCACGAGATGCAGCACGTCATCCAGCGTCACGGCACCCGGAACCTGATCCGGGGCCTCTCGCTGCGCGCGCTGATCGCCATGATCTCGGGCGACAGCGGCGCCCTCGCTCGGGTGCTGGAGACCGGGGGGAGCCTCGCCGGGCTGCGCTACTCGCGCGCGGATGAGGCCGTGGCCGACCGAGACGGGATGCGCATGCTGCAGGCCGCGCGCATCGACCCGCAGGGCGTGATCGACTTCTTCGTCAAGCTGCAGAAGGAGGAAGGCGATCTCCCCAAGCCGCTGACCTACCTCTCGAACCACCCCTCGACGGCGGACCGCCTGGCCGCGCTGCGGCGGCAGGCGGCGGAGGCGCGCTATCCTCCCATCCGGCTGGTGGACGACTTCCCCTGGAAGGAGATCCAAAAGATCTGCGGGCGCTGAGCGCTCGCCCCGCCCGGACGGGCGCTGCGGGTCGCCGGCTCAACCACAGGTGCGTCGGCGGGGTCCGACATGGTGAGAGTCCGACGTCGCACCGAGGTGATCGCCGTGACGCTGCGTGTGCTGATCCCGCTGGCGCTGTGCGCGCTCGTCCTGGCCGGGGGAGCGGTCCCCACGGGAGGAGCGCCGGCGGCGCCCCCCTCCTTCGTGCTGATCCTCGACGACGATCAGCGGGCCGATACCATCCAGTACATGCCGATCCTCCAGCGGGACCTGGTCGCCCGCGGGGTGACCTTCACGAACGCTTTCGTCACCACACCGCTCTGCTGTCCCAGCCGCGCCAGCCTGTTGCGGGGGCAGTACGCGCACAATACCGGCGTTCTCACCAACGGCGGCGGCGACCTGCCGGAGGAGCGGGCGTCGCGCCACCCCGGTGGGGCGGAGGCGTTCGACGACCGCTCCACGCTGGCCACGTGGCTCCACGCCGCCGGCTACCGCACCGGGCTCTTCGGCAAGTATCTCAATGGCTACATGCGGCTGACCGCGCGCGTCCCCCCGGGATGGGATGAGTGGCACGTCTTTGCCGGCGGATACTTCGGCTATCCGCTCAACGAGAACGGGGTCGTGCGGCGCATCGGCAACGCGCCGGAGGATTACGGCACCGACGTGATCGCCCGCCGGGCGGTGCAGTTTATCGAGCGCGCCGGGACCGCGCCCCTCTTCGTGTACTTTGCGCCTTTCGCGCCACACGCCCCCGCCACCCCGCACCCGCAGGACGCCGCGGGGTTCCGTGACCTGCCGCCGTGGCGGCCGCCCTCCTACAACGAGGGCGATGTCTCCGACAAGCCCGAATGGGTGCGCCGCCTGCCTCTCCTCACCGCGGCGCGGCAGGCGGAGGGGGATGAGTTCCGCCGGCAGCAGCTGCGCTCGCTCCAGGCGGTGGACCGCGCGATCGGACAGCTCCTCGAGGCGCTGCGCCGGACCGGCCGGCTGGAGAACACGGTGGTCGTCTTTACGGCCGACAACGGTCTCTCCTGGGGCGAGCACCGCTGGCTCGACCGGAAATCCTGTCCCTATGAGGAGTGCGTCCGCGTCCCCCTGGTCGTCCGCGGCCCCGGCATCCCGGCGGGCCGCACCGATCCGCGCGTTGTCCTCAATGTGGACCTCGCCCCGACCTTCGCCGACCTGGCGGGGGTGCGCCCCGGTCTCCCGGTGGACGGCCGCAGCGTGGCGCCGCTGTTGCGCGGGGCCGATGCCGCCTGGCGCGGGGAGATCCTGTTGGAGTACTGGGGCCTGCCCGCCCTCACCTGGACGGCGATCCGCACGGACCGGTGGAAGTACGTCGAGTACGAGAACGGCGACCGGGAGCTTTATGATCTCGCCGCCGATCCCTTCGAGATGACGAACGTCATCGGGTCCTCCCCGGCGACGCAGGTCGTCCCCGACC
>JACQGZ010000242.1 GCA_016199305.1 Armatimonadota bacterium
AACTCGGGCTGCCGGTCGGCGCGCAGGTCCTCGTCGCGGAAGCAGCGGACGATCTGGAAGTAGCGGTCAAATCCCGCCACCATCAGGATCTGCTTGAAGAGTTGCGGCGACTGCGGCAGGACGTAGAAGTGGCCCGGCTGGAGGCGGCTCGGCACCAGGAAGTCGCGGGCGCCCTCCGGCGTGGACTTGATCAGCATGGGCGTCTCGACTTCGACGAACCCCCGCGCATCCAGCGCGCGGCGGATGGCCATGGCTAGGTGGTGGCGGAGGCGGAGGTTGCCGGCCATGGCGGGGCGGCGGAGGTCGAGGTAGCGGTAGCGCAGGCGCAGCGTCTCGTCCACCGGCTGCTCTTCGGTGAGGGGAAAGGGCGGCGTCTCGGCGGCCGCCAGCACGGTCAGGCGCTCGACCCGCACCTCCACGGTGCCGGTCGCCAGCCGCGGGTTCTCCGTGCCGGACGGCCGCGCGCAGACCTCCCCTTCGACGGCCACCACAAACTCGCCCCGCACGCCCTCGGCGGCGCGATAGGCGTCGGCAGCCTGAGGCTGCACGACGACCTGGACGATTCCCTCCCGATCGCGCAGGTCGATGAAGATCACCCCGCCCAGGTCGCGTCGCCGGTGGACCCATCCCGCCAGACGCACCTGCCGCCCGGCATCATCGGCGCCCAGGGCACCGCAGTAGTCGGTGCGGCGTGCGGTCATCAGGGCTCGAGCCGGCGGCGGTCGCGCGGAAAGAGGGTCGCCCAGCGGAGGTTGGGCGCGCCCACCAGCTGGGCAGTCAACCGCTCGCCTTGCAGCCGGACCTCCTCCCCCGCCCGGACATCACGGGCCAGGGTCCGGGGGAGGACCGCCACGCTCACGCGCCGGCGCTCCTCTTTGCGGTCTCCAGCGCCCGCCGCACCGCCTCGACGATCTCGGCCTGCTTCACGCGGCGCTCGGTCCCCGACGCCATCTCACGCAGCGTCACCTCGGCTGCAGCCAGTTCCTTGTCCCCCATGATGAGGGTCACGCGGGCACCCAGTTTGTCGGCGTGCCGCATCTGCGCGCGGACGGCCCGGTCGAGCAGGTCGGCGTCGGCGGCGATCCCGGCCTGGCGCAGGGTATCGGTCAGTCGCAGCGCCTCGCCTCGCGCCGCGGCGCCGGCGGCGATGACATAGACCGCGGCGGCGGGTGCTGCGCTCGGAATCGGCAGACCCTCCTGTTCGAGGGCCAGGAGCAGGCGGTCGAGCCCGAAGCCGAACCCCACCCCGGACGTGGGCGGGCCGTCCAGTTGCTCGGCCAGTCCGTCGTAGCGGCCGCCGCCGAACATGGCGTTCTGGGCGCCGAGTTTCCCTGAATACACCTCCACCGCGGTGCGCGTGTAGTAGTCCAGCCCGCGCACGATGAAGGGGTCGATCAGATACGGAATGCCCAGCGCAGTGAAATGGGTCTTCACACCCTCGAGGTGCTCGCGGCAGGCCGGGTCCAGATACTCCATGATGCTGGGCGCTCCGCGGACGATCTCATGACACCCTTCCTCCCTGCACTCCAGAATGCGCAGGGGGTTGGTCTGATGGCGACGCCGGCAGTCCGCGCAGAGCGCGTCGAGGTGGCGGCTGAAATACGCCCGCAGGGCGTCGATGTACGCCGGCCGGCAGGTGGCGTCGCCGACGCTGTTGAGGTGGACCTCCACCTCCTTCAGGCCGAGGTCCTGCATCAGCCGGATGGGCAGGCTGAAGACCTCGGCATCCGCCTCCGGACTAGGCGCGCCGATGATCTCGGCGCCGAACTGGACGTGCTGCCGGTAGCGGCCGTACTGGGGCCGGTCGTAGCGGAACATCGGCGCGATGTAGTAGAGCTTGACCGGCTGCGGCCACGACGCCCCACCGTGTTCCAGGTAGGCGCGGATCACCGGCGCCGTCCCCTCGGGGCGCAGGGTCAGACTGCGTCCACCCCGATCGGGGAAGGTGTACATTTCCTTCTCCACGATGTCGGTGCCTTCGCCCACGGTGCGCAGGAAGAGCTCGGTGTGCTCGACGACGGGCGTGCGGATCTCCCGAAAGCCGTACCGTTCCGCCATCTCGCGGATGCGCACCTCCAGGGCCTGCCAGCGGCCGACCTCCTCGGGCAGGATGTCCCGCATCCCCCGCGGGACCTGATAGGGCATCAGCCTCTCCTCACCGTCTCCACCTCATCCCTCTCCCCCTCATCCCTCCCCACAAACAATGACGCTCCCGCCCTCCAGGGACGGGAGCGTATCCCGTGGTGCCACCCTGCTTCCGCCGCATGACGCCGGGGTGCCGGCCATGGGGCGGCGCTTCCTCCACCGTCACGGGATGGAGCGCCGGCGGGCGGATCGCGCCCGCGGCTCGAGGCCGTCTTCGGAGGCGAGGGCCTGGAGATGCTCTCCACCGCGGTCGGGCCGGCATCCCCTCGCTGAGAGGATCGCCTCCTACTCCTGCCCGTCATCGCAACTTGAGCCCATTCTAGGGAGCCGTTCCTCTGCGGGTCAAGGCAATCCTGGGGGCGACACGTACCATCTCGGCCATCCCAGCAGGAAGATCTGGTATGAAGTTGAGCACCAGTGCGGACACTACGGCGTCATACCGTGCGGATCCGAGCGAAAGGCGCCGGGCCTCGCCGATGTCAAACCGAACTCGTGCATCACGGATTCGCTCCCGAGCGAGAGCAAGGAAGCCCTCCGAAGGGTCAATGCCGTCGACCTTTTCGGGGGTTGCGTGACGGAGAATGGTTTCAGTAAGCGCCCCCGTACCGCACCCGACATCCAGCCACTGAGCAGAGGGCGCAATGGCGAGCCAGTCAACAAACCCGCGAGCTACGAGGCGGCTCCACCGGCCAACGTAAGGCTCGTACGCTGCGCCGCTGGCCCAGATACTCCTCTCGGTCGAGGTGCTCATCGTTCTGCTCCCCATGTTGCGGCTCCATCGCCTAACGGTCGCGCGCTGAGCCGCGGGCGCGGGGGGCAACCTCGGAGCAGGGTGCGATTCACTGAGAATGCTGAGCC
>JACQGZ010000221.1 GCA_016199305.1 Armatimonadota bacterium
CGATAGACCGCCTCCAGGTGACGGCGTCCCGCCGCAGCGGCCTCCCGGTCCTCGGCGCCCAGCCCCGCGGCTTCCTCTTCATCGATCCAGGTGGCCTGCCCGCCGGGCCGCACCAGCAGGTCGAGGCCCAGATCCGTCCACTCCACGTGGTGCGGATGAAGCACGGTGTCCCGCGCGATATTGAAGTAGCACCCTACGGGCTGGGCGTCGACGGTCAGCCAGTAGTAGACGTTGTACGCATGGGTGGGCCAAAAATACGCCACGGTGCGCGTGCCAGAGGCCAGGCGGACCCCGCTCACCTCCCACGATGAGGAGAGCACATACAGGAGCACGACGCCATCCTCCCGGCGGCTGAGCAGCCGGCAGGAAAAGACCTCGCGGGTCCCCCCCGGGCGGCGCTTCACCTCAAGGAACGGGGGCAGTATCACCTCTCAAGGCACGGCAACAGATCTACCTTTTGATGGAGTCATAGTTCTACCTTTTGACGGAAGGGCAAGAGGCCCTGCACACGGTAATGGGTCACTGTCCCGGGCTGATGACATGTCTCCGCGCGTAACCCTCGGCCACATATGGCGCTGGTATTGGGCGCTGTGGATCGCAAACGCCCTCGACCTGCTCTTCACCTACACGGCGGCGGAGCGGGGCATCGGGGAACTCAATCTCATCCTGCAGCCTATCCTCCTCACGCCCTGGCCGAGCGTGATGAAATTCGCGGCGCTGGCCCTGCTGGGGGTCGGATTGACCCTCGTCATCCCGGCGGGGCGTCGCCCGGCGCGCGTGCTGCGGCTCGTGCGTGCCGCCACGTTCGTCTACCTGGGGCTGCTCGGCTTCCACCTCGTCGGGTTGGCTCTCTCCGGGTAGGACGGGACTCCCGCCGCGTCAGGCGACGACCGCGACGACCCCCTGGATCCGCGGCAGGCCGGACGCAATGCGCCGCCAGGCGTCCCCCTCGTTCGCGCTGGCGTAGAGCTCCCCGGTGCTGGTCCCGAAGTAGACGCCGGCGGGGCGCAGCCGGTCGGCGTCCATGCCGTGGCGCAAGACGACGGTGTGCACCTCATCCGGCAAGCCCTCGCGCAGCGCCTCCCAGGACCGGCCGCCGCTGCGGGTGCGGTAGACCTCTAACTGGCCCACGATGCAGCTGTTGTGCCGCGTGCACTTCTTCCCCTGATAGGCCGGGACGATGAAGGCGGTCTCCGTCTCCCGCGGATGGACCGCCAGCGGGAAGCCGTGGCGATCGGGGAGCCCCGCGGAGATGTCCTGCCAGGTCTCCCCATGGTCGTCGCTCCGATAGACGCCGCAGTGCTGCTGGCGATAGAGGATGCGCGGGTCGCCGGGGGTGATCCCCAACCGGTGCGTGCAGGCATGGACCTGGTCCAGGTGCCGCTGCCCGTCCTCCGGGCTTTTCGGCTTACCCAGTTCGGACGTCTCGGCGAGCGGGCAGGCTTCGATCACCCCCCGCCGGATGAACGTCCAGGTCTCGCCGCCGTCCTCGGTGCGCACCGCGCCGTGGTCGGTGCTGCTCACCACATACATCCGCCGGGGATCCTGCGGGTCGATGTGGAGACCGTGGATGGCGTTGCCGCCGGTGCCGAAGCTCCAATCCCCATACCGGTTCTCCTTCCCCGGCGCGTTGAGGTACCCATTCACCACCGCCCAGGTCCGCCCGCGGTCCGTGCTGTGGAAGAGGTAGCTAAAGTGTGTCCCCGCCCACAGCTGGTCCGAATCCTTGGGGTGCACCGCCACCGTCCACACCTTCCGCACCGCCAGCCCCTTGTTCAGCGGCGACCAGGTCCGCCCCATGTTCCGGCTGGCGTAGACCCCGTCGTCGAAGGTCGCAGCGTAGAGCATCTTCTTTCGGGGATCCCAGGCGAAGTGGCTGATGCTCATCCCCCGCAGATACGGCCCCCGGCGGCGCCACCGCTTCCGTTTCCCGTCGCTCTCGCCAATATAGAGGCCGTCCGTCGTCCCGGCCAGCACCATCACTTTCGGCATCATGCACCTCCCCGTCCGCGTCAGGACGGTTCGGCCCGTGACGCGGCGCCCCCTGCCGATCGCGCCGCCCGGTCGACAGCGGAGGCCGTCTTCGGGATACTACTGGTGCCATGACCCGCCTTCGCTGGGGCATTCTCAGCACCGCCCGGATCGGCACCCGCCGGGTCATCCCGGCCATCCTCCGCTCGGAGACCGGCACGGCCGCGGCCATTGCCAGCCGAAATGAGGAGAAGGCCCGCGAGGTGGCCGCCCGGTTCGGCATCCCCCGCGCCCACGGTTCCTATGAGGACCTCCTCGCCGACCCCGAGGTGGACGCCGTCTACATCTCCCTGCCCAACAGCCTCCACCAGGAGTGGACGATGCGGGCCGCGGCGGCGGGCAAGCACGTCCTGTGCGAGA
>JACQGZ010000222.1 GCA_016199305.1 Armatimonadota bacterium
AATGCAGCGGGCCAGGGGACGACCGTCCCGAGCGACCGGGACCACGCCCTCGCGCTGCGAGGTCAGGCCGATGGCGAGCAGCCGGCGGCCGGACGAGGCGGTGGCAATGTCGAGGGCGGAGACGGCGGTGACCGCTGCGGCCCACCACGCCTCCGCGTCCTGCTCGACCCACCCCTCGCGCGGATGGACCGTGGCCACCTCCGCCGTGCGGCGGGCCAGCACCGCGCCGTCCAGGTCAAAGAGCGTGGCCTTGAGTGCGGTGGTGCCGAGATCCAGGGTCAGGATGGTGTCCGCCATCAGGGGGTCAGGGGGTCATGGGCCCGGGCCGCCGGCGGGGTCCACCGAATTCAGGAGAGGAGGTAGAGACCGGTGTCGAGGAAGGTGAGCCGCACCTCGGTGCCGACAGGCAGTAGCCCGCGCGCCGCGAGGGGCTCGACCACGGCCACCTCTCCCGCCGGCGTCTCGATCAGGTACTCGTTGCTCATCCCCATGAAGAAGGCCGTCCGCACCCGCCCCGACAGCCCATCGCCATCGGTGCGCACGGCGATCGCCTCCGGACGGACTACCACCGTCACCGCGCCGGGGTGCACCCCCTCCTGGCGAAAGGGAAAGGTGAGCGCCTCGATGGTGACGCGGCCATCGGCGTAGCGGCCCGCCAGCAGGTTCGCTTCGCCGATGAAGTCGGCCACGAACTGCGTCGCTGGCCGCCGGTAGAGGTCGCGCGGCGCGCCGATCTGCTCCACCCGACCCTGGTTCATCACGATGATCACGTCCGAAAGGGCCAGGGCCTCCGCCTGATCGTGGGTGACGTAGATGCTGGTGATGCCCAAGCGCTGCTGCAATTCGCGGATCTCCCCGCGCACGCGCTTGCGCAGTTTCGCATCCAGGTTGGAGAGCGGCTCGTCGAAGAGCAGCACCTTCGGCTCCATCACCAGCGCCCGCGCCAGCGCGATCCGCTGCTGCTGGCCCCCGGAGAGTTGGGCAGGATAACGCCGGCCCACCTCTGGCAGGCCGACGAGGGTCAGCACGTCGGCCACGCGGCGGGCGATCTCGGCCGCGGACAGTTTCGCGATGCGCAGCCCGTAGGCCACGTTTTCGAAGACGGTGAGGTGCGGGAAGAGGGCGTAGGATTGGAAGACCATGGTCACGCCGCGGGCGCTCGCCGGCAGGGGCGTCACGTCCTCGTCGCCGATGAAGATCCGGCCGCCCGTCGGATACTCCAGGCCGGCGACCATACGCAGGGTGGTGGTCTTGCCGCACCCCGACGGTCCCAGCAGCGTGACCAGCTTCCCCGCCGGAAACTCGAGGGTGATCTCATCAACGGCCACGACCGCGCCGAAACGCTTGGAGAGGCGGTCGAGGCGGACGGGCACGGCCGGGGCCGCCGTCGCCGCGAGGCCCGCACTCACGTCTGCGCCACCTCGCTCGCCGTCCGGGTATCCAACCGTCGGTTGATCAGGTAGAGACCCATGATCACCAGGATCATGAAGACGGTGAGCAGCGAGGCCAGCGCCGCCCCTCGCCCCTGGCTGCCGTATTCGATGTAAGAGAGGATCTGCGTGGTGGCCAGGTTGTGCCTGGGCGTGATCAGGAAGATCACCTGGCTCACGGCGGTCATGGCGCGCACGAAGGCGAAGACCAGGCCGGAGAGGATCGCCGATCGCACCAGGGGCATGACGATCCGCCGCAAGGTGGTGGCCGAGGTGGCCCGCAGCATGGTCGAGGCCTCCTCCAGGGAGCGGTCGATCTGGTGGATGGCGGCCACGCCGGCGCGGATGCCCACGGGCATGTTGCGGAAGACGAAGGCCAGGATGATGATCACCTCCGTCCCGGTGAGCAGCAGGGCCCCCGTGTTGAACGCCAGGATGTAACCGATCCCCATCACCGTCCCCGGCACGGCGAAGGAGAGCATCGAGCCGAACTCCAGGCCGCTGCGGCCGGGAAACTCCACCCGGGTGACCAGGTAGCCGATGAGGAAGCCCAGCAGCGTCGAGGGGATGGCGGCGAAGGCGGAGAGGCGCGCGGTCGTCCAGAACACGTTCCACCCCTGCGGGGAGAGATCCTGAAGATGCTTCAGCGTGAAGGCGTAGTCGAACCCCCACAGTTTGGTCACGCTGCCCACGAACACGGAGCCGTAGAGGCCGACGATCAGGAGCGCCCAGATCAGGAAGACGGCGGAGGCCGCGTAGTCCAGGCCGCGCGGCAACGGCCGCGGCCGGGCGGCGGAGGGCTTGCCGGTCACCGTGACGTAGGAGCGCCGGCCCAACCAGTAGCGCTGGATGAGGAAGATGGAGAGCGTCATCGCCAGCAGGACGACCCCGTAGACGGCGGCCTCGTGAGGATTGAACCGGCCGATGATCGCGAAGAAGACCTCCGTCGCCAGGAAGCCTTTGCCTCCGCCGAGGATGATCGGATTGCCGAAGTCGGCCAGCGATTCGATGGCAACGAGGAGGAAGGCGTTGGCCACGCCGGGGCGGGCCAGCGGCCAGATGACCGTACGCAGGACGTGCCAGCGGGAGGCGCCCAGCGTCTCCGCGGCCTCCTCCATCGCGGCGTCCATCGCCTGCACAACCCCCTGCAGCACCAGGAAGGCGATCGGCGCATACGCCAGGATCTGCGCCACCGCCACGCCCAGCGGGCCGAAGAAGACGCCCGTGGAGAGGCCCAGGAGCTGGTGTGTGACGAAGCCCCGCCGCCCGAACAGATAGATCATCGCCAGCCCGAGCACAAAGGGCGGCGTGATGATGGGCAGGATGGAGAACGGCCCCAGCAGCCGGCGGGTGCGCAGCTTGGAACGTTCGGCGAGCAGGGCGAAGACGAATCCCAGGGCGGTGGCAATCACGCCGACGACGATCGCCAGCAGGACGCTGTTCCGCAGGGCGCCGTGCCCGAGGTAGAGCGCGACGAGCACCCCACCGCCCGTCCCGGCCGCGGCGCCCCAGAGGATGGCCCGTCCCCGCCGGCCCAGCAGCACCAGGGCCGCGGTCACCACGGCCGCGGCGAGGGCGCCGGCCGCCAGCGCCCAGGCGGTCTCGTTGCGCGGCGTGGCCGGGTTGTTGACGAGGAGGAACCCGGGGGACGCCAGCGTCTCCCGCACCACGGTCAAGGTGAGTTGCCCGCGGACGACGACGCTCGCCTGCAAGACCGCCCACAGCGGAAAGAGGATAAACACTGCGACGAAGGCTCCCACCCAGAGGATGCTGGCGGCGATGAAGGCGTCCGCTTTCAGCATCCCGGAGAACGCCAGCCCGGTCCCCAGCACCGAGAGGAAGCCGAGGATCGCGACGATCGCTCCTCCGCTAAACGGCCGGCCATCCGCCAGCAGG
>JACQGZ010000237.1 GCA_016199305.1 Armatimonadota bacterium
GCCCCCGGGCGACCTCTTTGCGAAAGTCCAGACCGCCGCGGCCCTTCACATCCACCTGCCCGACTTTGCCGCGGGCGGCGGTGAGATGGGCGGTCAGGTCGCGGAGGCCTTCGGGCGTCAGATCGTTGGTGTAGCCGAAGGCGATCTCCGTGCCGTAGAAGAGGCGTATCCCGGCGCCGTACTCCAGCCCGCTGGTGGCCTCCTTGGTCTCGCCGTTGAGGACGCGGACGGCCCGGCGCTTCCACCGCTCCACGTAGAGTTCGGCCAGGTCCGCCCCCGCGGCGCGGGCCTGCGCGAGAATGTCTCTGACCAGTGTCTCGTCGAGCATGTCGCTCCTCTTCAGGGCCGGCCCGCCGGCGCCGCCGTTCGCACCGGCTGGGCGGCCTCTGTTGTCGTGTGAAGATGCCTGTCGAACCAGGCCGTCAGGTGCCGCAGCCGTTCGATCCGCGGTTTGGGACGGCCGGTGGACCCCATCGTGTGACTCTCTCCCGGGAAGCGGAGGAAGACGGCGTCCTTTCCCAGTTTCCGCAGCGCGATGAAGAACTGCTCCGACTGCTCGATGGGACAGCGGTGGTCCTCCTCGTTGGCGGTGATCAGCACGGGGCAGGTGACGCGCTTCGCGTACCAGTACGGGGAGTGCTCCAGCAGGGTCTGCGTGCCGTCCCAGGGATCGGCGCCCCATTCCAGTTCCCCCCAGGTGGCGCCGATATCGCTGGTGCCATAGAAATTGAAGAGGTTGCTGACGCAGACCTCCGTGACGGCGCAGCGGAAGCGGTCGGTGTGCGTGATCAGCCAGTTGGTCATGAAGCCGCCGTAGGATCCGCCGGTGACGGCGACGCGCTCGGGGTCGATCAACCCCTGCGTCACGGCGGCATCGAGGCCGCGGAGGATGTCCGTACTGTCCTTGCCGCCCCAATCCCTGACCACGGCCTGGGTGAACGCTTCGCCGTACCCCTGGCTGCCCCGCGGATTGGTCCACACCACGACGTGGCCACGAGCGGCCAGCACCTGCACGTAGTGGTTGAGGATGTCCCCGTAAGTCGAGTGCGGTCCACCGTGGATGCGCAGAATGGCGGGGTACCTTTTGCCGGGCTCGAAGTCGGGAGGCTTCACCACCCACCCATCCATGGGCCATCCGTCCTCGCCTTCATAGGTGAAGTGCTCGGGCTCGGCCACCTGGAGGGTCCCGATCAGCGCATCGTTGAGAGCGGTGAGCCGCCGGGACTCGCCCGCCGGCGGCAGCACCCAGAGCTCGTCGAGCGAGGTGTGTGTCATCCGCTGGTAGATGATGTGCCCGCCCGCTGCGGCGAAGTCGGCGACGACTTCCGGGCCATCGGTGAGCGGCCGGATCAGGCGGTCAGCGATATCCACGCGATACAGATGGGTGTGCCCGCCGTCCGTGGCGTAGAAGACGATCGCCTTGCCGTCATCGATCCACTCGATCGTAGGGAAGAGCGGCGCGATGCGGGTGTCGCTCCAGACCGAATTCCCGACCGAGCGATCGAACCCGGCGGTCAGGTTCCCCGCTTCGCCTCCTTCGGCCGGGACGGTCCAGACGCCGGCGTTGGTCGCCGGACCGGCGTGGAAGTCGTGGCCGACGTAGGCGATCCAGCGGCCGTCCGGCGAGACGGCCGGTGAGGTGCAGGGCCCGGCGCTGCGCGTGATCTGGCGCAGCGCGCCGGTCTGGGCGTCGGCGGCCCACAGGTTGCGGACGAGGGAGAGATCGGCCTCCGGGGTACGGTTGGTGACGAAGGCCACCTCGCGCCCACCGGGGAGCCAGACCGGCCATTCATGATCGTAGTCGCCATCCGTCACCGGGGCGGGCGCCCCGCCTTCCGCCGGCACCGTCCAGATGTGGGCGTAGCCGTCGAAGAAGCCCAGGCCGTCGTACTTGTACTTTGGGCGGGAGATCTGCCGGACGATGACCTCGGGCGCCTCCTTCCCCTCCGGTGCATCCAGCGTCCCCCGCGTGACAAAGGCGAGGGTCCGGCCGTCGGGCGACCAGACGGGTTGGCTGACGCCAGCCTCGAAAGAGGTCAGCTGTCGGGGCTCGCCGCCGTCCGCTGAGACAACCCACAACTGCATGGGCGCCAGCTTCCGTCCTTGCCTTCGGCCGCTGCGGTTCGAGAGAAAGGCGACCCAGCGGCGATCGGGAGACCACCGGGGACTGCCGTCGCGCCCATCCTCCGTCGTCAGCGGCACCGGGTCACCTCCGCCTGTGGGGACGATCCACAGTCCGGCGCGGATCTCATTCGCGGCGTAGTCGAAGCGGCCGGCGGCGAAGACGGCGCGGGTCCCGTCGGGGGAGACCGCGGGCTGATGGGGCATCCGAATCGTCAGCAGATCCTCAATCGCCACGGGGCGTCTGTTCACTGGACATCCTCCTTCTTCGGGGACAGAGCGGCTTTCTGCGCTCCGCGCCCGTGCACCTTCCGGGTCGTGGGGCGCCGCCGGGCGTGCCGGCAAGAGGGTCGGAGCCTGCCGGTCACGTAACGTCATGAACGCATGGGCCTGTTTCGCGAAACCCTTGGCGTCGAGGTGCTCTCCGCAGGAGAGGGACGGGCGCATCTGCGCGCCGCGGTGAGGCCCGAGCATCTCAATCTCCACGGCAACGCGCACGGCGGATTCCTCTACGGCCTGGCCGATGAGGCCTTCGCCCTGGCCTCCAACAGCCGGGGTGCCGCCGTGGCGCTGAGCGTGCACATGCAGTACCTTCGGCCCGTCTTTGAGGGCGACGTTGTCGAGGCGGAGGCGGTGGAGGAGCACCTGGGACGCCGGGTCGCCAGCTACCGTGTCGAGGTGCGGCGTGGCGGCGACGTGGTGGCGCTGTTCACCGGGACGGTCTACCGCACCGAGGGCACATGAGAGCACCTCGCCTCGAGGCGCTGCAGGCCCGGCGCCTCCGGTTGCACCGTCTCGACCCATCCCGCCCGCTGCGCGACGCCCGCAGCGCCGCGGCGTTCATCAGGGAGCGCCGGATCGTGATGTCCACGGGCCGCTCCAGTCTGCCGCTGCTCTCCGAAGCGATCGCCGGCCGCCCCCTCGCCGGCAGCTGGATGGCGCACCCGGAAGTGAACCGCATCTATAAGATCCTTGGCGGCCTGCGAAAGCAGGATGTTATCGCGGCCCCTCTGATCCTCGGAAAGGAGGTCCTGATGACCCCGGCGCTGGGGCCGGCGGTGGAGCGCGTGGCACGCGACCCCGAGCGGCGCGGGGAGGTGCGACGACGCCTGCCTCCCCTGGCGCGCAGGCTGCTGGAGGCGGTCGAGGCGGAGGGGCGTGTCCGGATGGATCAATGGGATGTCCCGACCCTCCGCGCCCGTCCCGCCAGGATGCGCCTGGAGCGGGAGTTGCTGGTGGTCGGCAGCGAGATTCATACAGAAGGCGGCTATCATACGAGCATCGTGAAGCCGTGGCGGGCCGGCAAGATCGCGGGCCGGGTTTCGGCAGAGGCCGGCGACCTGACCTTCGACGAGGCGCGGGACACGCTGCTGCTGGCCGCGGTGCGGTCGGCCGTCCTCGCTCCGGAGAAAGAGGTCCGCCGGTGGCTCATCTTCGGGGGGGACCGCGTGGACGTGCTGCTGGCCTGTGGGGCTCTTCGGCAGGTCCGAGCCGGAGCGCGCATCTGGATCACCCTCGGCACCGCTGAGGGCGTCTGATGCCTCACCTGCCCACCGTTTTCGGACCGCCATTGGAGCTCCACTCTACGGACGTCTACCTACAATATCTAGTAGTGCTGAAGGACCTAGCCCCCTAGATGTTGAAGGCTTCTGTCTGGATTGACTCCAGGCCGGAGGCGGGTTTGGTTAGGCCCGACCCGACCCGCGGTTCGCCTGGTTCTGGGCTTCGTTCTGCTGGAACTGGTTGGGTCGGGCGTCCCCCAGGTTTCGGGTCAGTCCATCACCGTCCCCCTGCCTGTTCAGGCGTCGTCGGGACGAGTGAGGTGGGATCTGGAGATCCAGGTCCTCCACTTGATCAATGCCGAGCGCACCGCTTTGGGTCTGCCTGCGGTGACGCCGCACGCCGCCCTCCGCCGAGCAGCCCGCAGTCATGCCCTGGACATGCTCGCGCACGGCTATCTCTCCCATCGGTCCCGCGATGGTCGCACGCCGGTGCAGCGGGCCCTCCTTGCGGGCGCCCGCGTGCAGGCAGTGACGGAAAACCTCGGCTATGCCACCGACGTGCGGGCCGCGCACGTCGCGTTTATGTCCAGCGAGGTGCACCGCGGACGCATCCTCTCTAGAGGCGCTCGCCTGGTGGGCA
>JACQGZ010000223.1 GCA_016199305.1 Armatimonadota bacterium
GGATTCTCGCAGCGGCCCAGGCCAGCACCGGCCGGCCTAGCCGGCGAGCCCTGCGCGCCGCGACCGCGGCGGTGCGGCGAAGGCGCTCCACGGCAGAGGCGGCGGCGTCTACCAGGCTGAACTCCCTTGCGTCAACTCTTCGCACCGATGCTCCGCAGCAGAAGGCTCCGCAGTTCCGGGAGTCGCTTCACAAGCGGCGGCCCGCCGGAGACGAGCCACTGCGAGATAATTTCATTGAGCGCGCCGATCCAGGCGTGTGAGACGAGCGCGGTGTCTTGGGCGGGGATGCTGCCTTCTTCAGCTGCCTGGTCGAGGTGGCGTTGGATGAGACGGGCAAAGCGAGTGTGGATGTCCAACCGCTTCTGCTCGAACTCGGGTCCCAGCCCCACGGCTTCCACCAGAAGGATCTTGGCCAGGTCGCGCTGCGCGGCAGCGGTCTCCACCACGACGCGCAGCGCCGCCTCAACCTTGGCCATCGCGCCGTGCTCCGCGGCGATGGCCGACTCGACGCCTTGCTCGACGAGCGCGGCCAGGTCGTCCATGAGGGTGAGGAAGATGCCCTGCTTGCTCGGGAAGTAGTGGTAAACTCATCGGCAAACACCCATTCCTCTCTCCAGATCAGATGCCTTCGCGGATAGATGCCGTTCGGCCGATCGGCGAAGGTCAGCTCCTCGACGCGGATGAACAGTACCGGCTGCTCGGGGTTGGTGAAGTGGTGCGTGAACTCGGGGGCGCGCTCTCGCAGCCGCTCCCGCGCCCACGCCTCATCGTCGGGGGCGGCGGGCAGGGCTGTCCCCAATCCCTGCAGCCATGCCTCCGCCTTGCGGTCGTCCACGGCGAAGCCCACCTTCGGATTGACCCGCATGTTGGCCAATGTCCGCGCGCGCTTCCCCTGGCAGACGAACAGATCGACCCCGCGCGCGATATAGAAACTGCTCGCCGCCCAGGGCACGTCCCCCCGGGAGGTGGCCAGGGTGCAGACGTGGCGGGTGGCCAGGTGGCGGCGGATCGCCTCCAGCACCGTCTCGGCGGTCAGGCGCTGCTCCACGCTCATCGCGGCGCTCCGATGCTGCGCAGCAGCAGCGCCTGCAGCCCGGGCAGGCGGGCGGACAGGTCGCCGCCGTTCGCCATCAGCCACTGCGTGATCACCTCATTGAGGGCTCCGATCCACGCCTGCGCCGCCAGGGCCGTGTCCTGCGCCGGGATCGCCCCATCGACCACCGCGCGGTCCAGGTGGCGCTGGATGAGGCCGGCGAACCGTGCGTGGATCTCCAGGCGCTTCCACTCCAGCGTGGGGCCCAGCCCCACCGCTTCCACCAGGAGGATCTTGACCAGGTCGCGGCGCGCCGCTGCGGTCTCCAGCACCACCCGCAGCGCCGCCTCGACCTTGGCCAGAGCGCCGCCTCCGCTCTCAGCCTCGATCGCCGCTTCGACGCCTCCCTCGACGGCGGCTGCCAGCTCGCCCATGAGGGTGAGAAAGATCCCCTGCTTGCTCGGGAAGTAGTGGTAGAAGGCGCCTTTCGATGTCCTGGAGGCGGCGACAATATCGTCTACGATCGCCCCGTGATAGCCCTTGGCCGCAAAGATGTCCATCGCGGCGGCCAGCAGGCGGTCGCGGGTGGCGCTCTCAACGGCGGACCTGGCCACAGGCAGGGGGCACGTCCGTCACCGTGAATTAGACCGACGCGTCGGTCTGGCACCAGCATAGCAAGTCCGGAGGGACCGTCAATGGAAGATCGACTTGACATTTCTCACCGATGAGGGCCCGTTCCGCGGCCGCCTGAACCGCGGGGGTGTCTTCCACGAGGCGCTCGAACGCCTGTTACCAGAGCGCCTGCGGATCGGACGCCGGATCACGATCCGGACTCCCTCGGGGGAGCCGGTCTATCCCGACATGTTCATCGGCGAGACGGTGGATCATTTCGGGGTGGCGACTTTCGTGGTCCATTCGGAGCCGTTGGGTGACCGGGCGGGGACGTGGCGGAATCTGGGGTTCGACCACCTGGCCATGGCGGTGGCCGACCGCGGGGGCGCGCGCAGGTTCTTCGGCGAGGTCCTGGGCATGCAGGTCATCCGGGAAGACGACCATCAGACCGTCCTCACGACCGGACAGACCGCCCTCTTCCTCTTCGACGCGGTCCCCGGGCCGCTCAACCCCGGGGTCCCCTCGCAGATCCATCACATCGGGTTCGTCGTCGACGACCTGGAAGCGACGTGGCACGCGGTGCGGGCGGCGGGGCTGCGGTCCGACTACATGGTGCTCGAACGCGACGAGCGCTGGTCTCTCTACTTCTTCTATGACAACGGTGA
>JACQGZ010000224.1 GCA_016199305.1 Armatimonadota bacterium
CGTTCGGGCCTGTCGGCCATCCCTACCCTCCTAGTTGACCCGTTCTGGCGATCTGGAAGCCATTAGAATGGGACATCCTCCTGCTCGGGCTCGAAGTCCGCGGCGGCCTGGGGCTCCCCCGAGGCGGCGGGGGTTTGCCGGTCCTTCCGGTCCAGAAACCGCACGGCGTCGGCCACGACCTCAGCCACCTTGCGCTTCTGCCCGTCCTGGGTTTCGTAGGAGCGGATCTGCAGCCGCCCCTCGACAGCCACCAGGCGCCCCTTGCTCAAATGCTGGGAGACCTGGTCGGCCAGTTTGCGCCAGGCCACGATGTCGATGAAGTCGGTCTCCCGCTCGCCGGCCTGGTTCGTGAAAGGCCGGTCGACGGCCAGGGAAAACGAGGCCACGGGTTGACCGCTGGGGACGTACCGCAGTTCGGGGTCGCGGGTGAGGCGACCGATCAGAATCACCCGGTTCAGCACAGCGCCCTCCTATTCCGCATCCACTGCCGCGGGAGCCGCCGCGGCCGCCTCCTCGGCGCCGCCCTCGGCGGCACGTGGCTCAGGAACCTCCCGCGCGGGCTCCGCCGGCCGTTCGACGGCGACCTTCGGCGCCGGCAACGGGCCCTCAGCCACGACGATCAACGCCCGCATCAGTTCATCCATGATGCGGGTCAGCCGCTTCAGTTCAGGCAGGCGCGTACTGTCGAGGGTGAAGCGAGAGAGGACGTAGATCCCTTCACGGAATTTGCGGAGAGGAAACGCCATGCGGCGCTTCCCCCACACCTCCACGAAGTCCACGCTGCCGCCCTGCTCGGTCACGCGGTGGCCGATCCGGTCGACCACACCCTGGACCGCATCCGGCTCCAAGTCCGGCCGGATGATATACACCATCTCGTACTGGGGCATCCTCATCCTCCTCTGGACTCCCGGCGCCTCATTCACCAGAGACCCGGGGGCCCTGCCGACACCGAGCGGCGGGCAGGGCAGGAGATTCTCAGGACACCCAATTATAGCATCGGCCGGTCAGGGCTCAATACCGGGGGTCGCGCGAGAAATCTACGCCGCCCCCGCCTGCCGCAGACCGAGGAGGGCCATCTCGTGGGTCAGGGTCTCACGGAGACCTTCGGCGAGGGACCGCGGGGTGAACCCCAGCTCGCGGCTGGCCTTGTCGCTGCTGCCCAGGTAGGTCACGCCGGCGATGACGCGCAGACCCTCCCTCGTGAACGTCCCGGAGAGCGGAAGGATCGATCCCACGACGTCCGCCACGCGCGCCAGCGCCCGCAGGGTCGCCGGCGAAGGGTGGCGCTTTGGAGCAGGGATGCCTGTGATCTGCTCAGCGAGTTCAAAGAGTTCCCGCAGCGTGTGCGCAGGCCCGGCGATAATGTAACTCTCCCCCGGCCGCCCCTTCTCCATCGCCAGCAGGTGGCCTCGCGCCGTGTCGTCCACGTGCGCCCAGCACATCGCGGTCCGTTGGGGGGTCATGGGCAGCCGCCCCCTCAGATACTGCACGAAACTGTCCCGCAGCGAACTGGTGTCGCCCGGCCCATAGACCATGCCGGGCTGCACGATCACCAGTTGGAGCCCCTGCCGGATCATCGGTTCCGCCACCTCGTAGTGGGCGGCCCACTTGGTGCGGTCGTACTCGCTCAACCAGGCTCCGTCGTGCCGGTAGGTCTCATCCACGACCCGGCCTCCAGTGTCCGAGAAGACCGCAAGCGTGCTCGTGTAGACCCCTTTGGGGATGCCCAGGTCGCGCATCACCTCCAAGACGTTGCGGGTCCCCTCGACGTTGATGCGCTCCGCGGGGCGCCGATCTCGTGCGCCGATCTTGTACCACCCGGCGATGTGAAAGACGCCGTCGACGCCGCTCATCGGTTCGCGCAGGCTGGCCCGCTCGGTGATGTCTCCCCGGTGCAGGCGGATCCCCAGCGCCGCCAGGTCGGCGGCCTTCTTCGGGTCGCGGACGAGGGCGCGGACCTCGTGGCCGGCCACCGCGAGCTGGCGCGCCACCCGCCCGCCGATGAACCCCGTCGCCCCCGTGACGAAGTACCTCATCCGCTCAGACCGCAAACCGGAAGGTGATCACATCGCCGTCCTGCACCTGGTAGGCGCGCCCCTCCAGCCGCAGGAGACCGCGTTCCCGCGCCTGCGGGAGGCCGCCGGCCGCCACGAGTTTCTCCCAGGGAATGACTTCCGCGCGGATGAACCCCTGCGCCATGTCGGTGTGAATCTGCCCCGCCGCCTCCACCGCGGTCGTCCCCCGCGGAACCGGCCAGGCCCGTACCTCCGCCGAGGCGACGCTGAAGAAGGTCACCAGCCCAAGCAGGGCATGCGCCGCGTGCACCAGTGCGGGTAACGCCGCCGTCGCCCCGGCGCCGGCGCGAAACTCCTCGGCCTCCTGCGGATCCAGTTCGGCCAGTTCCGCCTCCCACTGCGCGTTCAGCGTGACCGCCGCCGCCCCCTGCGTCTCGGCATGGGCGCCCACCGCCCGAAGCCGCGGGTCGTCCGGGGACGCGCCCTCGGCTGTATTCGCCACGTAGACCACCGGCTTCGCGGTGAGGAGATGCCATCCCGAGACCAGGCCCGCCTCCGCCGCGCCGAGGTCGAGGCGCCGGACCGGCACCCCCCGTTGGAGCGCCTCGCGGATGCGCTCGACCGCCGCGAGTTCCTCCCGCGCCGACAGATCTCCGGCCCGGGCCCGGGGCACCAGTCGTTCGCGGACCCGCTCCACGACGGCCAGGTCCGCCAGGATCAGCTCTGCCTCCACGACCTCCGCGTCCCGCACCGGATCGATCTTCCCCTCTGCAAGCGGCACGCCGGACGACCCAAAGAGGCGGACCACGTGGGCGAGCGCATCCACCTCGCGGATCTGGGCCAGGAACTGGTTCCCCAACCCTTCCCCCCTGTGCGCGCCC
>JACQGZ010000238.1 GCA_016199305.1 Armatimonadota bacterium
CCAGGCGGTCCTTCTCCTGGATCTCGATCAGGACGTCGAAGGTGGGCGGGGCCTTGCGCTCCAGTACGGTCTTCTGGGTGCCGCGTCGCCGCGCTTCCTCATCGGAGAGCGTCACGGCCTGGATCCCGCCGATGAGATCGGCCAGCGTCGGATTCTGCAGGAGATTATCCAGCGTGTTGCCGTGGGCGGTGGCGATCAGCTGCACGCCGCGCTCGGCGATCGTGCGCGACGCCAACGCCTCGGCCTCGGTGCCGATCTCGTCGATGACGATGACCTCCGGCATGTGGTTCTCCACCGCCTCGATCATCACGCCGTGCTGCAGCTCGGGCTGAGGCACCTGCATCCGCCGGGCGCCGCCGATGCCGGGATGGGGGATGTCCCCGTCGCCGGCAATCTCGTTGGAGGTGTCCACGACGACCACGCGCTTCTTTAGATCGTCGGAGAGCACCCGCGCCGCTTCGCGCAGCAGCGTGGTCTTGCCCACGCCCGGACGGCCCAGCAGCAGGATGGAGCGGCCCTGTTCGATCACGTCCCGCACGATGTCCACCGTGCCGAAGACCGCGCGGCCGACGCGGGAGGTGAGGCCGATCACCTCCCCTTGGCGGTTGCGGATGGCGCTGATGCGGTGCAGGGTCCGCTCGATGCCGGCGCGGTTGTCTTTGCCGAAGGCGCCCACCCGGCTGGTGACGTGCTTGATGTCCTCGCGGCTGGTGTGGTTCCGGCTGAGGTAGACGACCGCCCCGGGGAAGCGCGCCTCCGGCAGGCGGCCCAGGTCGAGCACGACCTCCAGCAGCTGGTCGAGGGTCTCCTGCCGTTCCAGCGCCGCGCGGATCGCCGGCGGCAGGACCTCCAGCAGCAGGTCTAAATCGTCAGTGATCTGAATCTGGCTTGGCGGCACTCGTCTCTTCGCCTCCGCTCATGGTCAACGAAAAAGGAGGGACGGCGTCGCCCCTCCTCTGACACGTTGGCCCCACGAGACTGTCGTCTTCTCCAGCAGATATTCGGTCAGGTCTCAAACGGACCTCGGACGGACCATCTTCCCTCATTATATGCCCAAGACGGACGCCGACAAGGAAGAGCGGGCCTTCCTCTCACATCGTCTCCAGGATCAGACATTTCAGATAGCGGGTCTCCGGCATCCCGGGGTGGATGGGATGGTCGCGCGCCTGTGTGCGGGCCTCCAGCAGGCGCACCTGGCGGCGGGCATCCGCGGCCGCCTCGGCCACGATCGCCAGCAGGACGTCCTCGCGGACGTGGGCGGAACAGGAACAGGAGACCAGGATGCCGCCCGGCCGCAGCACTTTGAGCGCGCGTAGGTTGATCTCCTTATAGCCGGCGGCCGCCTTGGGCAGCGCGGCCTTGCTCTTCGCAAAGGCGGGTGGATCGAGGATGACCATGTCGAAGCGCGGCCCTTCCCGGGCCAGGGCCCGCAGCGCGTCGAAGGCGTTGACTTCTTGAAAGACGCACCTGTCGGTCAGGCCGTTCAGGCGCGCGTGCGCCTCGGCCGCGGCCAGCGCCTCCGCGGAGACCTCCAGGCCCACGACACGGCCACCCGCTCGCGCCGCGTGCATGGCGAAACCGCCGGTGTAGCAGAAGGCGTCCAGGACCTCCCCGCCCGCGTATCCTTCCACGGCCGCGCGATTCTCTCGTTGATCGAGGAAGAAGCCGGTCTTCTGGCCGCCGGCCACGTCCACCCGAAACCGCAGCCCGGCCTCCTCGATCTCCCGGAGCAACGGTCCCTCCCCGGCGAGGAACCCCGCCTCCAGCGGCAGCCCCTCGAGCCGTCGCACCGGCGCGTCGTTGCGGGCGTAGATGGCCGTGGGCTGGATGAGATCCTGCAACAGGCGGACGATTAGCCCCTCCTGCCGCACCATCCCCAGGGTGAGCACCTGCATCACCAGGAGGTCGCCGTAGCGGTCCACAATCAGACCGGGGAGGCCGTCCCCCTCGCTGTAGACCAGGCGGGAGGCGGTTGTCCTCGTCACGACGCGACGCCGCAGGGCCAGCGCCGCCTCCAGCCGGCCGCGGAAGAACCGTTCGTCGATCACCTCCCGTCGCCGGGTGAGCAACCGCACGGCGATCGTGGACCGGGGATTGATGTAGCCGCGCCCGAGAAAGGCGCGGTCGGCCGCGCGCACGTCCACGATGTCTCCGCCTTCGGCACTCCCGTCGACCGATCGGATCCCTCCCGCGTAAATCCAGAGATGGCCGCCGGCCAGGCGCTCCTCCTTGCCGGGCTTGAGGATGACGGTGGCCACGTGGCAATTCAGACGATCAGCGTGTCAGAAGAGACGGATCTGCGAGGCGGCTTCTTCCAGCGGGAGCGCCGATTCTTCGGCGGCGGGAGCCGAAGGCCCCTCGAAGATGTGGATCTCGCCGAAGACGCCGTCGTAGCCGGGCCTGATCAGGACCTGGCCTTCCCGCACGCGGCGCAACCCCTCGACGACGCGGGGCGAGGCCGTCCCCACCAGATCGTCCAGCGGGACGTCCAGGAGG
>JACQGZ010000231.1 GCA_016199305.1 Armatimonadota bacterium
GACCGCCATGGCGACATTGAAGTCGTGCCCCAGGATGGCCTGGAACAGCAGCAACCCCATCCCCGGCCAGGAGAAGACCGTCTCGGTGAGCACGGCCCCATTGAGCACGCCCGGGATGCTGAGGGCGATCAGCGTGATGATCGGCAGGAGCGCGTTGCGCAGGGCGTGCTTGTTGATGACCGTCCGCTCCGCCAGCCCCTTGGCCCGCGCCGTCCGAACGTAATCCTGGCGGATCACCTCCAGCATGCTGCTGCGCATGTAGCGCGTCCACGCCGCCATCCCGCTGGTGGCCAGCACGGACGCCGGCAGCGCCAGGTGCCAGAGGCGGTCCCAGAAGGCCGGCCACCCCGCCGCCACACCGGGGGTGACCATCCCGCCGGCCGGAAAGAGCGGGATCCAGACGGCGAAGATCAGGATCATCACGATCCCCTGCCAGAAGTTCGGCATGGCCAGGCCAATGAACGAGAAGACGGTGAACCCGTAGTCGGCCACCGAGTACTGCCGCAGGGCGGAGTAGATGCCGATGGCGATGCCCACGGCGAAGGCGACAAGGAAGGAGGTGCCCACCAGCCAGAGCGTGTTGCCCAGCCGCTGGCGCATCAGGACGCTCACCGGGACGTGGTACGTCCGGGAGTACCCGAAGTCACCGCGGACGACGGTGCGCAGCCACTTAACATACCGGATGTGCACGGGATCATCCAGCCCGTAGTAGCGGCGGAGCATCTGGATGTCCTCCGCCCGGAGGTCCGGATCGGAAGCCGCCTGCACTTCCACCGGGTCGCCGGGAGCGTAGGCGAGCATGGTGAACATGAGGATGGAGAGGCCGCCGAGGACCACGACCGTCTGGAGCGCCCGCCGAAGGACAAAGCGCTGCATCGGCGCTTAGCAGAGGAAGAGACCCGCTCCCCCTCCCCCGGCAACGGTTAGATCTTCAACCGCGGATCCAGGGCGTCCCGCAGGCCGTCTCCCAGAAAGTTGAAGCACAACACCGTCAGGAAAATCATCGCCCCGGGCCAGACCGCCAGCCAGGGCGTGGTCCAGATGAAGTCCTGGGCGTTCTGCAGCATGTTGCCCCACGAGGGCGTGGGAGGCTGGATGCCGATGCCCAGGAAGGAGAGCGCCGCCTCGGAGAGGATGGCGCCGCCGACCGTCAGGGTGGCGGCGACGATGACCGGCGCGAGGGAGTTGGGGAGGAGGTGGCGGGCCAGGATGCGGGTGTCGGAGGCGCCGAGCGCCCGCGCCGCTTCGGTGAAGTCCTGGTTGCGTAGCTTCAGGAGCTCCCCTCGGACGAGCCGGGCCGGGCCCATCCAGGCAAAGATGCTGAGGACGAAGATGATGCCGTCTACGCGCCCCCCGATGTACCGGGCGATGATGATCAGGATCGGCAGGTCGGGGAGGGAGAACATGATATCGGTGAAACGCATCAACAGGTTGTCCAACCAGCCCCCGTAGTACCCGGAGATCCCCCCGACCAGCATGCCCAGCATCACCGCCACCAGCGCGGCGGAGAAGCCGACCAGCAGCGAGATGCGACCGGCGTAGAGCAGGCGGGTGAGGACGTCGTGCCCGAGCTCGTCCGTGCCCAGCGGGTGGGACCAGGACGGCAGCGCCTTCCGGTTGTAGAGGTCGATCTGGTCGAACGAGTAGGGCGTCAGCGCGCCGGCCAGCAGCGCCGCCGAGATGAAGAGGAGGATCGCCACCCCGCCCCCCATGGCCAGGCGGTGCTTCTTGAAGCGGCGCCAGGCGATCGCCCAGTAGCCCTGTCCGGCCGCGGGAGCGACCTGCGCCGGCGCGCGTTCAGCGAGAACCGCCATCGTCCGCTCCTTTCACCTCGGCTCAGTCGTAGCGGATCCGCGGATCCAGCATGGCGTAGGCGACGTCCGCCAGCAGGTTGAAGACGATGACCAGGGCGGCCAGGAAAATGATGATGCCCTGGGCCACGGCGAAATCGCCGCCCAGGGTGGCCTCAACCAGCAGGCGACCGACGCCGGGCCACCCGAAGACCGTCTCCGTCAGGGGCGCGCCCGCGAACAGGCCGGGAATGGAGAGGGCGACGATGGTCGCCAGCGGGATCATCGCGTTCTTCAGGGCGTGCTTGTTGATGACCACCCGTTCCCGCAGCCCCTTCGCCCGGGCCGTCCGCACGTAGTCCTGCCGGACGACCTCCAGCATGCTGGAGCGGGTATAGCGGGTGTAGGACGCCATGAAGAGGAGGGAGAGGACGATGATCGGCAGGAGCGCGAAGTGCAGCCGGTCGATGTACTTCGGCAACCCCTCCCCGATACCGGGAGTGCTGAAGCCGCCGGCGGGCAATTTCAGCCACTCCAAGAACGGGATGGCGGTCCAGGGATGCCAGACGGCGGCGATATAGATCATCATGATGCCGAACCAGAAGGCCGGAATGGACACCCCGAAAAAGGTGACGAAGGTCGCCGCGTAGTCCACCGTGGAGTACTGCCGCAGGGCCGAATAGATGCCCACGGGGACCGCCACCGACAGCGCCAGGATGAAGGCGGGAATCTGCAGCCAAAGGCTGTTGGTGATCCGTGTCCACATCAGGGAGAGCACGGGGACCTTGTAGGTCCGCGAATACCCCAGGTCCCCGTGGAGGGCGGCCCAGAGCCATTTGAAGTAGCGGATGTGGTAGGGCCGGTCCAGGCCGTAGTGGTGCTTCAGGCGGGCGATATCTTCCGCCTTGATCTTCGGGTTGCCGAAGATCAGCAGGTCCACCGGATCCCCGGGGGCCACGGCCAGGAGCATGAAGATGATCACCGAGAGCCCGACCACCAGAGGGATCATCTGCAGCAGCCGCCGCGCCAGGTACCGTGACACGCTTCCGCTCCCTACGCAGGATCTGCCGGGCGGCCCGCAGCCGCAGACCGCCCGGCGAGTCTCAACAGCGGAACCCTACCGCGTCCACCTCCACTGCGGGGAGTTCCAGGTGATCGGCATGCCCGCGCCGGTCGGCAGGAAGCGCGACAGGCCGGGCTTGTGGGAAACGTAGTCGGATCGCAGGTAGAGCGGGATCACGGGCACGTCCTCCATGAAGAGCTCCTGTGCCCGGGCCAGCGCCTGCGCCCGCTTGGCCTCGTCCAGTTCGCTCGGCACGGCGTGGCAGAGCCGGGTCACCTCGTCGTTCTTGTAGCCCGGGAAGTTCTGCCCGTCGGGCGGCAGCGTGTCGCCCGTGTAGAGACCCTCGCAGTCCGACTCCGGTCCGAACACCCAGGCGTACATGGCCAGTTCGAACTGGCGGCTCGGCAGGGTGTCGCCGAAGTAGACGCGGGCCGGCTGGTTGGTGATCCGGACCTCGACGCCCACCGCCCTCCACTGGGTCTGAAGGATCTGCTGGACGGCCTCACGCGTGCGGTTGCCCGCCGTCGTGATGAAGGTGAAGGAGAGCCGGCGGCCGCCCCGCTGCAGGATGCCGTCAGCGCCGGCCGTGTAGCCGGCCTCGGCGAGGAGCGCACGGGCCCGCGCCGGGTCGAAGGCGTACTTCTTGATGTTCTTGTTGTAGCCGTAGTGCTTCTCCGGCAGGAACGAGTGGGAGACCGGCTGCTTGCCCTGGAAGAGCTGCTGCACCAGCTCATCGCGGTTGATCGCGTACAGCAGCGCCTGGCGGACGCGCTTGTCCCGCAGGTGCTCGTTGTCGTTGTTCAGGTCGATGTGCTCCCAGACCAACCCCGCTTTGGCCTCCAGGAGAATGTCCCGGCGGCCTTCCCGCGCGAGCCGGCCCTCCAGCTCCAGGCCCTGGATGAACGGAATCGCCGTCTCGTCGGTCGCGTCAGAGGCGCCGGAGAGCACGTTAGCGATAATCGTGTTCGTGTCGGAGATGAAGCGGAAGGTGATCCGCTTGACCACCGGCTTCTCCCCGAGCCACTTGTCGTACGCTTCCAGCGTGATCGAGGAGCCCTTCTGCCACTCCTTCAGGATGTACGGACCGTTGCCCACGGTGGGCACGCCATTGCCCCAGGCCCCCTGGTCGAACTTGGCCGGGTTCGCGCGGAACTGCCGCTCGGTGGCGTGCTTGGGCATGATGCTGGAACCGGCGACGCTGTGGTTGGCGAAGGCGAACTTCGCCTTCCATTTCACCACGAGCGTGTACGCGTTCGGCGCGGTGACGCTCTCAACGCGCTGCGCCACGTCGCGGCCCGCCGTCGGGAAGTCGGGGTGCAGGTTGACGCGCCAAGCCCAGATCCAGTCCTGTGCGGTCACCGGCTTCCCGTCGTGCCAGGTGTAGCCCCTCTTGATCTTCCAGGTCACTTCCATCTTGTCTCCGGGCAGGAGCTTCCACGACCCGTCCTTCAGGTTGGGGAGACCCTCCATGATGTCACTGAAGAACTTCCAGTTCTGGTCGTAGAGCACGCCGTCCCGGAGGAAGTTGATCATCACCATCGTCCCGACGAACATCTGACAGGAGTCGGGAAGCGGCTGCAGGCAGGATGGCTCTTGCTGCGTAAAGATCACGACGGTGTCGGCC
>JACQGZ010000035.1 GCA_016199305.1 Armatimonadota bacterium
GCCCGGCTGATGACCGAGACAACGGAGCATCAATGAGCGGCCGGCGATGAGCGCCCTGCTGCGCACCGAGCGCCTGACCCGCCGGTTCGGCGGGATCACCGCGGTGAACGTGTGCTCGATCGAGGTGCGCCAGGGGAGCATCACCGGCCTGATCGGCCCCAACGGCTCGGGCAAGACCACCCTCTTCAATCTGATCACGGGGATCTACCGCCCCGACGGCGGGGACGTCTACGTCCGGAACCGGCGCGTCACCGGCCTGCTGACCCACCAGATCTGCCACCTGGGGATCAGCCGGACCTTTCAGATCACCCGGCTCTTCTGGGACCTCACCGTGCTGGAGAACATGATCGTCCCCGTCCGCCAGGTCGGCCTGCGGCCGCTGGTGGGTCCGGGGATCTACCGCCACGAACAGGAGCGGGCGATGGCCCTGCTGGAGCGGGTGGGGCTCAGCCACCTGGCCGGTCAGCCCGCCCGCAAGCTCTCCTTCGGCCAGCAGAAGCTGCTGGAGTTCGCCGCGGTCCTGATGGCCGACCCGGAATTGGTGCTGTTGGACGAGCCGGCCGGCGGCGTCAACCCGACGGTCATCCGCTTCATGATGGATTTCATCCGCGGCCTCAACCGCGACGGAGTGACCTTCCTGGTCGTCGAGCACAACATGGAGGTCGTGATGGAACTCTGCGATCACGTCCTGGTGCTCGATCAGGGACAGAAGATCGCCGAAGGGCCGCCGCAGGTCATCCAGGCCGACCCGGCTGTGCTGGACGCGTATCTGGGGATCTGACCGTGGCGCTGGCGCTGACGGGGGTCGTCGCCGGGTACCTGCCGGGCGTCCATGTGCTGCAGGGCGTGACCCTGCGCGTGCAGCCCGGCGAGGTGGTCTGTCTGATCGGACCCAACGGGGCGGGCAAATCGACCGTCCTGCGCGCCATCTCCGGCCTGCTGCGCCCCAGCGCCGGCGCGATCGCCTTTGAGGGGCGCGAGATCGCGGGGCTGCGCCCCGACCTGGTGCTGGGGCGGGGGATCGCCCACGTCCCGCAGGGGCACAGCGCCTTCCCGGCGATGACCGTGCACGAGAACCTGCTCATGGGGGCGTACACGCTGCGGGACGGCGCGGCCCGCCGGGAGCGTCTGGAGCGGGTCTACGCCCTCTTTCCGCTCCTGGCGGAACGGCGGGGGGAGCGCGCCGGCAACCTCAGCGGCGGGCAGCAGAAGGTCCTCGAGATCGGCCGTGCGCTGATGATGACGCCGCGCATGATGTTGCTCGACGAGCCGTCGCTGGGCCTGGCCCCAAAGACGGCGCAGATGGTCTTCGAGACGATCGGCCGGCTGCGCGCCGAGGCGGGGATGACCATCCTGATGGTGGAGCAGAACGCCCGCAGCGCGCTGGCCATTGCGGACCGCGGGTACGTCATGGAACTCGGACGGCAGCGCCTGGAGGGGCCGGCGCAGCAGCTGCTGAGCGATCCGGAGGTGGCGGCACTCTATCTCGGCGGCGGACTGAGGAGGAGAGATGGCCAGGGCGCGCACGCCGGCGGCGCGCCATGACCGGCGCGTGGTGGGCGGTCGTCGCCGGCGTGGGGTTCGGCGTCTTTCAGGCCGTGAACCGGCGGGCGGTCGTGGGCATGGACGCCTACTCGTCCACGTTCCTGCAGCTGCTGATCAGCACAGTCGTGCTCGTCGCGGCGTCCGTCACGACGGAGAACCTTCGCGTCCTGACGGCGGCTCCGCCGGCCGCCCTGGCGTATTTCGCGCTGGCCGGATTCATCCACTTCTTTGCGGGCTGGACGCTCCTCAACGCCAGCCAAAAGTTAATCGGCGCCGCGCGCACCAGCCCTCTGATCGGCACGGTGCCCCTCTGGGGCACGGCCATCGCCGCGCTGGTCCTGCGCGAGGTTCCCACCGTGCCGGGCTGGCTGGGGATCGTCCTGACCGTGGGGGGCGTCCTTCTCATCTCCACGGCTCGGGTCGGCGCGGTGAAGGCCGCCGGTGATTCCCCCCGGTCTGCGGCTCCCTCGGACAGGCTCTGGATTGGCGTCGGGCTGGCCCTGGTGACGGCGCTCTGTTGGGCGATCAGCCCCATCTTTACCCGGCTGGGTCTTGCGGGACTCCCTTCCCCTCTGCTGGGAGTGACAGTGGGTATGGCCTCCTCCGTCGCGGGATATGGGCTGGCTCTAGCCTTCCGGCACAGCCCCGCCCTGGCCTCCCGGGAGGCGCTGCTCTTCAAGGTCGCGGCCGGCGTCCTCGTCGGCCTGTCGACATGGGCGCGCTGGGTTGCCCTGGACCTGGCCCCGGTGGCCGTCGTGCTGGCGGTGACCTCGCTCTCGGTGCCCACGGCCCTGGTGCTGGCGCCGTTGATCGCGGGGCGCGACCTGGAGCAGGTGACCGCCCGGGTGTGGATGGGCGGGGGGCTGGTTGTAGGCGGCACGCTGTTCCTGGTGTTGCTCCCATGAGGGCGGCGCCGGGGAGGACGCCCACATGATCGTCGACGCGCACGCCCACATAATCGTGCCGGAGATCACCCGCGACGCGGCGCCGTCGGAGGCCTGGCGGCCCCGGGTGACCTGGGAGGACGGGCAGCAGATCATCGAGTTTGGCGGCAGACAGATCCGTTCCGCGCTGTGGGAGTTTGTGCGCCTCGAGGGGATCCTGGAGGTAATGGCGTCGCGCGGGGTGGACCGCGTCCTGCTGTCCCCCTGGAACCCCCTGGTGCGCTACGGCGCCTCGCTCGAGGAGGGGCTGCACAGCAGCCGGATTCAGCACGAGGCGCTGGCGGCGGCCGCGC
>JACQGZ010000227.1 GCA_016199305.1 Armatimonadota bacterium
CTCCGTGGTTGGGACTGGTCCTCGCTACGGGCCGATCGTGATCCCACCCCATGGGATTATGCGGCAGTCGTGCGGCGTTATCTTCGGCCCTCCCACTTCGTGTTGGATATCGGGACGGGCGGAGGCCTGAACCGCCACGCACCCGTGTTCCATGAACAGATCGGTCTTCCAGTGGGGATCAAACGGGCAGTATTGGCGACGATTCTTTCGCGAGCGGGGCCTTGAATTCCAGGATATCGGCGGATTGGTGGACCGCTTCCAGGGCGCCGGTTGTGCCGTGGTCGCCCGAGCGGAGTACAATGTCCGGCACCACCAGAGGGTTAGAGACGAATGAGCATCGTGAATTGCTGATCGTGAGGAAAGAAGACAAGCGCCGCGGAGCCACGGAGGGCGATGGACACACGGCCGTTTCAGGATGACCTGGACAGGAACTACTGCTGGGGCTGCGGAGCGGTGAATGAGCGGGGGCTGCACATCAAGAGCACCTGGGACGGGAACGAGGCGGTCTGCATCTGGCAGCCCGCCGCCGAGCACATGGCCGGCCCCCGCGCGGTCCTGAACGGCGGCATCATCGCCACCGTGATCGATTGCCACAGCATCTGCACCGCCGTCGCGGCGGCCTACCGGGCCGAGGGGCGCCCCATCGGCAGCCAGCCCCTGATCTGGTACGTCACCGGCTCCCTGCAGGTGCGCTACCGGAAGCCGGCGCCGCTGGACCGGCCGCTGCAGGTCCGCGCCCGCATCGCCGAGGTGAAAGACCAAAAGACTATCGTGGCCACGACCGTCGCCGCCGACGGTGAGGAGTGCGCGACCGGCGAGGTGGTGGCGATCCGCGTCCCGCCGGACTGGTTCGAGCGGTACGACCGGGCGTCCTAGCCCCGGCGGGAGCTGAACAACTGACGGATGCGGGCCACCAGGCCACCTGGACCCCCCGCCCCCGCCGCGGCGAGGGCCCGCTCGTAGGCCTCGTCCTCCTCCTCGGAGATCTCGACCGTCTCCTCCTCCTGCCCGTCGAGCCAGGCGACCTGGGTGCGGCGGGCCCCCGTCAGGGCCGGCTCCCGGTCGAATTCGGCGGCGTCGCCCGCTTCTGCCACGTTGATCCGTTCCAGGTGCTGCCCCTCCCGCCCCCGGATGACCAGCCGCTTGCCGGAGGTCTCCTCCAGCTTCCGCAGCCAGGCGTCCCCCTCGCGGAAGAGCAGCCCGCGCACCTGCGGGTGCACCTCCACCAGGATGGCGCGCGCCGTGCTGGAGCGGGCCAGCCGGCGCAGCTCGCGCCGCACGCGCAGGCTCATCGTCTCGGCGCTGAGGACCCGCCCCCGCCCTTCGCAGTAGGGGCAGGGGGTGCGCATGACTTCCTCCAAATCCTGATAGACCCGTTTGCGGGTGATCTCCACCAGCCCCAGTTCCGTCAGGTCGATGATGTGAATCTTGGCCCGGTCCACCGTCACCGCCTCGCCGAGGGCCTCCAGCACGCGCTTGCGGTGGCGCTCCGACTCCATGTCGATGAAGTCCACCAGGATGATGCCGCCGATATCGCGCAGGATGATCTGGCGGACGATCTCATCGACCGCCTCCAGATTGGTCTTCAGGATGGTACTGGCCAGGTCGGTCTTGCCCACGTACTTGCCGGTGTTCACGTCGATGACGGTGAGCGCCTCGGTGCGGTCGATGACGATGTGCCCTCCGGATTTCAGCCAGACCTTGCGCCGCAGCGCCCGGTCCAGTTCCCGCTCCACGTCGAAGTGCTCGAAGATCGGCTCCTCCCCCTTGTGCAGGGTCACGCGTGCGCGCAGCTGCGGCGCGAAGGAGGAGAGGAGGTCGAGGATGCGGCCGTATTCATCCGAAGAGTCGATGACGAAGCGGTCCACGCCGTCGGTGAAGAGGTCGCGGACGACCCGCCGGATCAACCGGACGTCCTGGTAGATCAGCGCGGGGGCGCGGCTGCTGCGGGCCCGCTCGGTGACGCGCTTCCAGACTGACAGCAGGAAGTCCATATCGGCGCGCAGTTCCCGCTCGCCGACCCCCTCCGCGGCCGTGCGCACGATCACACCCATCCCCTCCGGCCGGATCGCCTCGGCCACCTGGCGGAGGCGCTTGCGCTCGGGATCGGCCACGATGCGCCGGCTGACGCCCACGTAGTTCACGGTGGGCATGAGCACCAAGTAGTGCGCAGGTAGAGCAATATAGGTCGTCACCCGCGCGCCCTTGCTGCCCATCGGCTCCTTGGTCACCTGGACCAGGATCTCCTGACCCGGCCGCAGCCGCTCGGCGATCGCCCCTTTGCCGAAGGACTCTTCCACCTCTTCGCCCACCAGCCGCTGGCTGCGGATGTCGGCGACGTGCAGGAAGGCGTTGCGGTCGAGGCCGATGTCCACGAACGCGGCCTCCATCCCGGGCAGGACGTTGACCACTTTGGCCTTGTAGACGTTGCCGGCGAGGGGTTCGCCGCGCTCCACAAAGATCTGACTCAGCCGCCCGTCCTCGCGGACGGCGACCCGGGTCTCAAACGGTTCCACACTGGCGATGATCTCTCTGGCCATGGTGCGCTCCTAGAACAGAATCCTCCGCCGCCGCATCCCGATGTTGAGCAGCAGGCCCGTGGCCATGCTCATCGCCAGGAGCGAACTCCCCCCATAACTGAGGAAGGGCAGCGGGATACCGGTGATCGGCATCAGGCCGACCGTCATGCCGACGCTGACAAAGACGTGGAAGACCACCATGGCCGCGATCCCTCCGGCGATCAGCCGGCCCAGGCGGTCAGAGGCGGTCGCGCCGATCCGCAGCGCCCGCCAGATCCAGATGAGAAACAGCGCCAGCACGCAGACGGCTCCGACGAACCCCAGTTCCTCCCCGATGACCGTGAAGATGAAGTCGGTGTGCTGCTCGGGGATGAAGCGCAGCAGGTTCTGCGTGCCGGCAAACAGGCCCTTGCCCCACAGCTGCCCGGACCCGACCGCGATCTTGGCCTGGGTCACGGCGTAGCCGGCCCCCAGCGGATCGATCCCCGGGTCCAGGAAGACCAGCAGCCGACGCTGCTGGTAGTCGTGCAGGACCGACCAGAGGAAGGGCGCGCCCATCAAGGCGAGGCCCCCCAGTCCCCCCAGGGCGCCGAGGCGCGCGCCGGCGAGGAAGAGCATGCCCAGGAGGATGGCGCCGATGACCATCGCCGTGCCCAGGTCGGGCTGGGCGACGATCAGCAGTATCGGGATGCCGGCGTGCGCCAGGTAGGGCACGAACGCCGGCACCGACGCGGGCGGCGTCCGGTCAGCCAGGTGGCGGGCAAGGGTGAGGATGAGGGCGATCTTGGCGAGCTCCGAGGGCTGAAACCCGCCAAAGGGTCCCAGGGGAATCCACCGCTGGGCCCCCAGCCGTGTCACCCCCACCACCAGCACTGCGCCCAGCAGCGCCAGGTTCCCCAGGTAGAGCACGCGGCCGGAGGCGGCCAGGCGGCGGTAGTCGACGGCCATGACGGCCACCATCGCCACGGCGGCCACCGCCAGGTGAAAGAGACGGGTCTTGAGGTAGGGGCCCGGTCCGCCCAGCGACGCGGTGGCGCTGGCCAACACCACCAGGCCTACCGCGATCAGTAGGATGGTGGTCCCCAGCAGGATCCCGTCCAGGTCCCGCAGGAGGCGCCTCATCGCGTCGCCTCCCGCGCCTCAGGCTCCAGCGGAATCCCGAAGGCGGCCGCCAGCACCGCCTTGGCGATCGGCCCCGCCGCCAGCGCGCCGCGCCGTCCGTGCTCGACGAGGACGGCCACCGCCACCCGCGGCGCCTCGGCGGGCGCGTAGGCGGTAAACCAGGCGTGCGGCTGCCCGCGCGGGTTCTCCGCGCTGCCCGTCTTGCCGGCGATGGTCAACCCCGGGAGGGCCACCCCCCGCCCCGTGCCGCGCAGCACCACCGCCTCGAGGGCGTCGCGCAGGGTGCGCAGCGCGTCAGGCGCCAGGTGGATCGTGCCGAGCGGAGCGGCCCTCACCCGCTCGGTGCGCCGGTTCTCCGGGTCGATCAC
>JACQGZ010000026.1 GCA_016199305.1 Armatimonadota bacterium
GACCCGCTCCATGATCGCGTCGCAGATGGAGTCGGGGTGGCCGACCCCCTTGCGCTCCACGATCTCCACCTCGCGCTCGTCCACCGGCTTCTGGGCGAGAAACTCGACACTGGTATGACGCACCGGCTTATGCCTCCTTTAAGGGGACCGCCTCACGCCTCTTTCCAGGGGACCGCCTCATGCCTCTTTCCAGCGCACCTGCTCGACCCCGTCGAGGTCCCCCAGGGCGAGCAGGACCTCGTCGCGGGTCGCGCGGGCGGGCAGCCGCACCGCCAGCGTCATCGTCACGCGGTCGTCCATCTTCTCCGAGAGTTCGACGTGCTCAATGTTGACATTGTACGCGCCCAGCACCGTGCCGATCTTCCCCAGCTGCCCCGGCCGGTCGGGCAGGAGCACTTCGATCGTGGCCGCCCCGCGGCGGGGGAGGCGTCGCTCCAGCGCCTTGAAGGGAATGAGCACGGCCATGACGATCGCGGTGGCGGCAATCCCGCCCAGGTAGAACCCGGCCCCGACCGCGGTCCCGATCGCCGCAGCGGTCCAGAGGCTGGCCGCGGTGGTCAGCCCCTGCACGGTCACCCCGCTGCGCCAGATGGTCCCCGCCCCCAGGAAGCCGATCCCGACGACGATGTTGCTGGCGATGCGCGCCGGGTCGGCGCCGGAGCCGAAGAAGCCCTCCCGGGAGATGAGGGTGAACAACGTCGCGCCCAACGTCACGAGGATGTGGGTGCGGAAGCCGGCCGGCTTCTCCACCGACTCCCGCTCCAGGCCGATCAGCCCGCCGAGGGCGAGGGCCAGTCCCAGACGCAGGAGGATCTCCCACCAGGGGGCGGCGGTGGCCACGGCGTCCGTCATCGGCGGCAGCGGCCGCCCGCACAGCGCCGGACGGCGTTCATGAGGCGGCGGCGTACTTCTCGCGGGCGACGATCTCCACGTGCTCCATCAGCGCGTCTACCAGGCGGTCCTCCGGCAGGCTGGCGACGATCTTCCCCTCGCGGAAGAGCAGCCCCATGCCCCGGCCGCAGGCGATGCCCAGATCGGCCATCCGCGCCTCTCCCGGGCCGTTCACCGCGCAGCCCATCACCGCCACCTTCACCGGGGAACGCACGGCCGCCAGCCGGCGCTCCACCTCCTGGGCGATGGCGATGATGTCCACCTCCGCGCGGCCGCAGGAGGGACAGGCCACCAGCTGCACGCCGCGCCTGCGCAGCCCCAGGCTGGCCAGGATCTGGAACCCGACCCGCACCTCCTCCACCGGATCGGCGGCCAGGGAGACGCGGATCGTGTCCCCGATGCCCAGGGCCAGGATGGCGCCGATGCCGGCGGCGGACTTGATCGAACCCGGGCCGAGCGTGCCCGACTCGGTGATCCCCACGTGCAGCGGGTAGGGGATCCGCCCGCTGATCATCGTATAGGCGCGGAGAGCCATCGGCACCTCGGAGCACTTCACCGAGACGATGATGTCGTGAAAGTCCAGGTCCTCCAGGACGTGGATATCTTCCAGCGCGCTCTCGACCAGCGCCGCGGCCGACGGTCCCCCGAACCGGCGCAGCATGGCCTTGCTGAGGGAGCCGATGTTGGCGCCGATGCGGATCGGGACGCCGCGCTCCTTGGCCGCGCGGGCGACGATGCGGGTGCGCTCGCGGCCGCCGATGTTCCCCGGGTTGATGCGCAGTTTGTGCACGCCGGCCTCCAGCGCCAGGAGGGCCAGGCGGTGGTCGAAGTGGATGTCGGCCACGACGGGGACGGGACTGCGGGCGCAGATCTCCCCCAGCGCCGCGGCCGCCTCCCGATCGGGCACCGCCACGCGGGCGATCTCGCAGCCCTCGGCGGCCAGCTGGTAGATCTGAGCCAGGGTGGCGTCGATGTCGCGGGTATCGGTGATCGTCATCGACTGGACGGAGACGGGCGCCCCGCCGCCGATCTCGACTTTGCCCACCCGCACGCGCCGGGTCTGCGTCCGCGGCCGCAGCGCCTTCGCGGCGGCGGGTCCGGCCGCCCTCTCCGTCTCTGTCGTCATCGTTGGATGTCCTGCCCCGTCAAGAATACCAGCAGCAGAATCAGGAGCACAAAACCCACCAGGTGGACGTACCCCTCGCGCCGGGGATCGACGGGACGCCGGCGCAGCGCCTCCACGACGAGAAAGCCCAGACGGCCGCCGTCGAGGGCCGGGAACGGGAACAGGTTGAAGATGCCGATGATCACGCTGAGGGAGGCCGCCACATACAGGAAGTTCTCCAGCCCGCTGCGGCCCGCCTCGACGAGGGCGCGCCCGGCCGCCACCGGACCGCCCAGGTTGGCCAGCAGCGACCGCTCGCGGATCAGGGTGACCAGCGCGGTGACCAGGGTGGCGATGATCTCCCCGGTGCGCTGGATTCCCCAGAGCACCGCCGTGAACGGATTGAACCGCTGGCGGACCACCTCCGGGGCAAACCCGATCAGGCCGATCTTCCGGGTGGGCTCCAGGTTGGGCGTGACCTCGACGTCGAAGCGCTGCCCGCCCCGCTCGACCGTCAGGACCAGGGGCCGGCCGGGATTGCTATGGATGGTCTCCACGACCTCCTCCCCGGTCGCCATGGGGTGGCCGTTGATGGCCGCGATCGCATCGCCCGGGCGCAGCCCCGCGCGCTCCGCCGGACACGGTCCGGCCGCGCCGCCCTGGGGGCCGGCCCGGCCGCAGGTCCGCACCAGCGCGCCCACGCGGTTGGTGATCCCTACCGGCACGCCGAAGGCGACGGCGATCATGCTGAGGATCACCGCAGCCAGCAGCAGATTCATCACCGGCCCCGCGGCCACGATGGCGATGCGCCGGCCCACCGGCTGGTGGCGGAAGGACCCTTCCTCGGGGGGGGCATCGTCGAAGTCCTCGCCGGCCATTTTCACGTACCCCCCGAAGGGGATCAGGTTGAGCGCATAGGTGGTCTCGCCGCGGCGCACCGCGGCCAGCTTCGGTCCGAAGCCCAGCGCGAAGGCGTGCACGGTCACCCCCGCGCGCTTGGCGACCAGAAAGTGGCCGAGTTCGTGAAAGAAGATCATCGCCCCGAAGGCGATGATCGTCGCCAGCAGCCAGCCCCCGCTGGTCACCACCGGCAGCAGGTCGGTCATCCACGCACCTCCACGCCGAAACGGGCCACGGCCTCCCGCGCCCAGGCATCGGCGGCCAGGATCTCCTCTGCGCGCGGAGCGGAAATCGGGTCGTGGGCGTCCATCGTCCGGCGCAGCAGCGGCGGGATCTCTCCGAAGGGGATGCGCCGCTCCAGGAAGAGCTGCACCGCGACCTCGTTCGCCGCGTTGAGCACGGCCGGGGTCGTCCCCCCCGCCGCCAGGGCCTCGTAGGCCAGCGCCAGGGCGGGGAAGCGGTCCGGCTCGGGCCGCGCAAACGTCATCGTCACGCCCGCGCCCATCCCCTCCCACCGCAACGGGGCCATCGGAGAGGGCCGCCGCCCCGGATAGGTGAGGGCGTACTGGATCGGCAGCCGCATGTCCGGTGGCGCGACCTGCGCCAGCACCGATCCGTCGATCAGTTCCACCATCCCATGCACCAGGCTCTGCGGATGAATCACCACGTCGATCCGATCCGGGGCGAGGTCGAAGAGCCAGCGGGCCTCGATGACCTCGAACCCCTTGTTCATCAGGGTCGCCGAGTCAACCGTGATCTTCTTGCCCATCTTCCAGGTCGGATGAGACAGCGCCTCTTCCGGGGTGGCCCCGTAGACCGTCTCGAGGGGCCGGTCCCGGAACGGTCCGCCCGAGGCCGTCAGGATGACCCGCCGGACCTGGTCGCGGTCTACGCCCTTCAGACACTGGAAGATGGCGCTGTGCTCACTGTCCACCGGGAGCAGCGCGGCGCCGCGCCGGCGCGCCTCCGCGGTCACCAGCGCCCCGCCGGCCACCAGCGCCTCCTTGGTCGCCAGGGCGACGTCCTTCCCCGCGCGCAGCGCCGCCAGCGTCGGCAGCAGACCGGCGACGCCGACCACCGCCACCAGGACCAGGTCCGCCTCTGGAAGGGCGGCCAGTTCCGCCAGGCCCTCCGCGCCCTCCAGCACCTCGACCCCCGCCGGGAGCAACGCCCGCGCCTGCCGGGCCGCCCCGCGGTCCTCCACGGCGACTGCCGTCGGCCGGAGGCGTGCCGCCTGCGC
>JACQGZ010000226.1 GCA_016199305.1 Armatimonadota bacterium
CGCTGGAGGCCCTGAGCAAGGTGGAGGCCGAGGGGGAGGAGGCGGTCGGCGTCTCGCTGGTGCGCCGGGCGGTCGAGGAGCCCGCCCGCCAGCTGGCGGCCAACGCTGGGGCCGAGGGAAGCCTGATCGTCGAGCGGCTGAAGCGGGAGAAGGGCCGCACGGGCTACGAGGTCATCTCCGGCGAGTTCACCGACATGGTCAAAGCCGGCGTCACCGACCCGACCAAGGTGGTTCGCCTGGCCCTGCAGAACGCCGCCAGCGTGGCCGGGCTGCTGCTGACCACGGAGGCGCTGGTCGTGGAGAAGCGGGAGAAGAAGAAGGCCGCGATGCCCATGCCGGGTGGCGGCATGGACGAAGACTTCTAGCGGGGGCAAGGCAGCGGGGCCGCCACCGTCCCCGCCTCGGGGGCGGGCCAATCGGTCCGCCCCTTTTCTCATTCGGAGGCAGACTCAGGCGTTCCGGCGAGCGAGCTTCTTCATCTCATACATCACCCGGTCCGCCTGACTCAGGACATCGCTGTGACCGTCCCAGGTGCTGGCCCCGATGCTGAATCCCAGGCTGCCCGAGACGGCCTCGCCTCGCCATTTGGCGAAGTGCTGTTCGAGTCTGCCCAGCGCGCGCTCTGCCTGCTCGGCGTCCGTCCTGGGCATGAGAATCACAAACTCGTCGCCGCCGTACCTCGCCACGACATCCACCGAGCGCACCGACGACGTCAGGATATCAGCGAGGGACACCAGCACCGCATCGCCCACCGCATGGCCCTGGCTGTCGTTGAGATCCTTGAAACCGTCGACGTCTAACATGGCGACCGAAAACGGGACGCTGGCCGAGCGAGCACGTTGGATTTCGGCCAGGTACAGCTCGTGGAAGTACCGCCGGTTGTACAATCCGGTGAGCGGGTCGCGGTGGGCGAGTTCTTGCAGTTGACGGCGGGATTCGTGGAGCCGAAGGACCAGCCACCAGGCCACGGCCGCGAGCAGGAGTGAGGCGGCCATGAGGACGCCCAGGGTGACGACGTCCACCAGGATGCCCTGCGCGGAATCTCCGGGGAGTCCCGGATGCTGGACCACGGCACGGATTAGCACGGCGGTCCCCGCCGTGGCCAGCGCGACGCCGATCAGGAGCGCCGCGACGGCAAACCACGGGAGGGGCGGCAGGCGAGGGAACCGATAGACGTCAGGACCGAATTCGTGGATACGGTTCACCCCGTCCGCGGCGGGCGCCCGAGCGCCCATGGGCTCGGGCTGCGGCCGAGGGGCGGGAACCGATCGACCAAGGGTTCACGGCGCAGGACGACTGCCGAGGCGGGCTGATCGGCCTCGTGCACCGCCAAGACGTTGAGAAACGCGTCGACGACGACGGGGTCGAACTGCCTGCCCTTCCCGTTCTCGAGCTCGGCGCGTGCCATCTCGCTCGGCAGAGCGGGGCGATAGGGCCGATCGGAGGTCATTGCATCGTACGCGTCGGCGACGGCGATGATCCTGGCACTGAGCGGGATATGATCATGGGCGAGGCGATACGGTCCCAATCCGTCCCACCGCTCGTGGTGATAGACGATGGCCTCCCGCATTTTTGAATAGTCCACCAACTCGCTGACCACTTCCGCGCCGATCTGCGTATGGCGATGGATCTCCTCCAGTTCTTCCGGGGTGAGCCGGCCGGGCTTCCTGAGCACGGCTTCGCGCACGCCAATCTTCCCCAGGTCGTGCACCCGGGCGGCGAGCACGATCGCTTCCTGTTGCGGAGCGGAAAGTCCCAGCCGCTTGGCGATCAGCTGCGCGTATGCAGAGACGCGTTGTGAATGCGCGAAGGTATATGGATCACGCCGGTCGATGACATCGGCCAGCGCTTCCAAGGTGCGTCTGGACTGATCACGCAGGGAAATCGCCGACGAGAACGATTGATGCACGGCGAAGACCGGGAGGAGCATGATGAGGAGCGCGAAGGGTGAGTGTACGTACAGCACGGCCACCAGGACGCCAATCGAGAGAACGGCGAAATACCGGATCCACCCGGTACGGTAAATGGCCCACCAGAAGCCGAGTGTCCTTTGTCCCAGCAAAGATGAGGACATGGCGGCCACGAGCAGGGTATTCGTGATGAAGTATGTCGCGGCGGCTGCCGCCACGGCATTCAATCCCGGCCCTGAGGCAAACACCGCAGGACCGGCCACCGGCAGAAATCTCAGCGCCAGGCTCGCCGCGGCCGTGGACACGCCCGACTGGGCGACATTGAACACCCCGAAGGAGGCGGGCCACTTCTCGCGAGTCACCTGAACCAGTTGGTGTGTCGCGACGCCGGCGATCGTGATCACCATGGCGGTGAAGGGATCGAACAGGAGCACCGCGGCGAAGACGACGACCCCGTCGAGGGTCGCCCTGATCTTGTACCCCAGGCAAATCGGAAAGAGCCGAACGAGCACCAGCAGAACGGTGGCCACGCCGACCTGCGCCGCATCCCGCCAGGTCAACAGGGTCAATGTGTGGCGGCCGTAGCTGATGGCGAACGCGGCGAGGATCGCCGCGGCCGCTGCCGCTACACTCCACAGCAACGCCTTCCCTCGCTTCGGTAGTCTCTGCATAGGCGGCCTATCTTTCAGTCGCGCCCGCGCTCGCTCTGCTGGGGCTCCAATTGGGCGCGACGGACGCGACGGAGAGATGGACGAGCGTCCTCGGCCTTACTTGCTGGTGCCATTGCCCGGCGGGTTGTATCCCTGGCCAGGATCGGCGGCGCCGGCGGAGACCGTTCCATCGTTACAGACCTTCGTGTGGTCGCACGCCGGGCTC
>JACQGZ010000228.1 GCA_016199305.1 Armatimonadota bacterium
AGTTGGGAGGGCAGGACCCAGGCGCCCATCGAGCGGGCGACCAGGCGCAGCGCGTTCAGCGTGTTGACCGCGCCCATCGTCCCGCCCACCACCCCGATCAGGGCGACCAGTTTCCCCGCGAGGTGATCCGACCAGAGGTAATCGAGGGCGTTCTTCATCGCCCCGGAAAAGGAGGAATGAAACTCCGGGGAGACCCAAACGTGGGCGTCGGCCTCCTGCGCCCGCGTCACCCAGGCCCGCACCTCCGCATGGTGCAATTGCTCGATCCGGCCGTCGTGCAGCGGGAGGCCGAGCTCGGCCAGGTCCACCAGATCCACCTGCGCGCCGGCCTCGCGGAGGGCCGCCGCCGAGGCTTCCGAGGCCCTCCGGATGCTCGACTCCGGATGGACGCTGCCGCTGAGGACCAGCACCTTCATGCTCACGTCTGGGCCGCCGGCGTGAGCACCAATCCGGCCTCGGCCACCCGCCGCTGCAGCTCCTGCTGAAAGTCCTCGCCCGCGGCGACCGACTGCGCCACCGCGGCCTTGAACGTCTCGGCATCCAGCGAGACCAGGAGGCACTCGGTCCTGGCCCGCACCGTGGCCGTGCGCGCGGTGTTCTCCAGGATGGCGATCTCGCCGAAGTAGTGGCCCGGCCGCAGCTCGGCCACCGTGCGCTCCCCGCCCTCGTCCGCCACCACGACCTCGGCCTCGCCCTTGGACAGGATGTAGAAGCGTGTCGCCGCATCGCCCTGGTGGACGATCACCTGGCCCGCCGGCACCGTCTCGCGCACGAACTTCCCGGCCAGGGCGCGGGCCTGCTGCTCGCTGAAACCCTTGAACGTCTCCTGGATGAAGCCGCCGCTGTCGCCCCAGATCAGCTCCACCGGGTCCATCGGACGCCGCGCGGGCCAGCGCGCGTCGATCCAGCGTCGCAGGAACAACTGCACGAAGAGCAGGTTGCCGATGAAGATCGTCTCGATGACGTACTGATCCTGCAGCGAGATGTTCAGGGCGTAGGCCGCGCCGGCGGGCTCGGCGGGCGTGAAGATCGGGTAGAGCATCGCCAGCGCCCAGAGCACCGCGTTCAGCCCGGCGTAGACGATGCGCCCCCGCTCGCTGCGGGGGGCCACCTTCGGGTCGGTGATGAAGGCAAACGAGAAGAGGATGAACTCCGGCGAGAGGAGCACGTCTCGCCAGTAGCGCATCCCGTCGGCGACCCCGCCGCCGAGGGCCGCGGAGGCGATCTGCGCGGTCACGATCGCCGTCGGGGCGAAGACGGCCAGGAAGGTGAAGGGGATCAGGGTCAGGCGGAAGGAGCGCAGCACGTAGTAGATGCCGATGGCCAGATAGAGCACCAGGAAGAGCTGGCCGCCCCAGGGCACGCCCCAGGTCAGCGGCGTGGGGTGGACGTGCCGCGGAAAGAGCACCAGCAGCGTGAAGATGGCGATGGCCGAGGGGTTGAAGACCTGCTCTCCCCGCAGCTTGATGATGTACTTCTGGCCGATGGCGATGAACGCCCCTAGCCACAGAAAGCCAAAGCCGTTCATGGAGAACCAGTCGCCCCAGCGCGTCCCGTTGGTCTTGACGAACCAGGTCAGCGAATTGGCGGCCTGCATGGCGCTGCTGGGGAACTGAATCACCCCCTGCGTCTCGACGAAGAGGTAGATCTCGAAGATCGCGGCCACCAGGATCGTGGAGATGATCAGGGCGGGGGTAGTCTCGAAACGCAGCCACACTTGTCCCATGATCTGCAGCCCCCAGATGACCAAGGAAAAGTGGAGCCGGGGATCGCGGGCGGAGGGGAGGATCACCGGCAGGGGCTGCCCCTTCCAATAGAAGACCGGCACCTGCCGCAACGTGCCGTCGGGCATCTTGAACGGTGCCCGCCCTCCGAACCCGAACCGGCGGGCGCTGGCGGCCTCAACGGCCACGGCTCACCTCCGCATCACTCCGGCCTGCGTTCACCGGGACCCTTCCACTTCAGCGATGCGCGCGCGCATGACGCGCTCGAAGTCGGCCCGGATCGCCGGGTACCGATCCATCACCCCGCGAAAGTCCTCGCTGTCCAGCGCCACGAGCCGGCAGGGGGTGCGGGCGCGCACGGAGGCGATGCGCGGCTGCCCGGTGAGGAGGGCCATCTCGCCGACGAAGGCCCCGGGGCCGAGGACGGCGATGTGGTGCTCCCGCCCATCCACCTCCTGGAAGACCTCGACCTCACCGGTGACGATGATGAAGAAGGTCTCCCCGCGCGTGCCCTGGCGGAAGAGCACCTCGCCGGCGCCGAGGTCCTTGGGGGCGAGTTGCGAGGCGATCTCCTGGGCCTGCGCCGGCGTGACGCCGCGGAAGACCTGGTGCACGAGATCCTCCCGAAAGTTCACCGCGAAGAAGGTCGGGCGTCCCTCCTGCGCGCCGCCGCTCTCCACCGACCGCAGGTCGTAGAGGACGATCCGGAGCCAGCGCACCGTGGGCGCGTCGGGCATCTGCGTCTCGGGGAACTTGCGGCGGAAGACGTCGTGGGCCCGCCCGCGCTCCTCCGCCGTGGTGAGCTCCACCGCCCGCCCCTGGAAGTGCAGGCTGCGCGCCTCCCGCGCGTCGGGCGTGTCGTCATAGATGGCCCCGGCGACGTAGGGATTCTCGCCGAGGTTGCGCGCGGTCGTGGAGCGGCCGTCGAGGGCCAGATAGAGATCCAGCCCGTCGTTCGCGTACCAGAAGGTCGACGCGTGCGGCGTCCCCATCTTGGTGGCCGTCGCCAGGGTGCAGAGATGATGGTCCTGCAGGTACTCATCCGGTGTCATCACGTGCCTCCATGCTGAAGCGTCACGATCGCACGCCCGCCTGCGCCGGCGCCTCCTCGACCTGCCGCAGGTGCCAGGACGCCCCCAATCCGCTGAAGCGCGTGCGCGCCTCTTCCCAGGCCGCCCGCGCCTGTTCCGCTTCCCCGGCTGCGGCGTGGGCCCTGCCGAGCAGGAGCCAGGACTGTCCCTGCTCCAGGGGCTGGGGGAGCGGCAGCGCCTCGCCCACCTCCACCGCCATCCTGGCAGCCGCCGCCGCGTCGTCCGCCGCGCCCCGTCCCAGGGCCAGCCTGGCCTGCGCCCGCTGCGTGCGGATGCGGGTGGCCACGTGCCCGATGGCCGTGGCGGTCTCCGCCGCCTGGTCGATCAGCGGTCGCGCCTCCTCCTCTTCGCCGAGCGCGGCGTAGAACTCCGAGGCGACCCCGTTGGCCTGACAGCCGCAGATGATGCAGCGGAACCGGTCCCGCGCCTCCAGCGAGCGCACCATGGCCGCGCGCGCCGCGTCCACCTCTCCGAGCATCCGGAGGCAGCGGGCCAGGTCGTGGTTCAGCCAGATCTCGTCGTGGAAGCGGGCGTGCGTCAGCCCGCCTTCGAAGATGCGCCGGGCCTCCTCCAGGCGCCCGTAGCCCATCGCCAGGTTCCCGCGGAAGTACGGCAGGAGGATGTGGAACAATCCCCGCATCCGGCCTCCCTGCACTTCTACCAGCGCCTGAGCCCGGCCGAGATGGCTCCCCGCCTCCAGCCAGCGGCCGGTGAGGAAGTGGCCCCAGCCGAGGATCATGCGCAGGGTGGCCTCGTCCAGCGTCCAGCCGATGTCAACGGCCTTGCGCATCGTCTCTTCGGCCTGACGGAGAAGGTCTTCGTCCACCATCCCCCGCGTCCACATGTCGCTCAGGAGGAGGTGCCGGGCATCGATGAGCAGACGCTCGTCCCCGGAGGCCTGGGCCTCGGCCACCCATACCCGCATCATCTCCCGCCCCTCTTCCCCGAGCAGCGGGAGGATCGCCGGATGCCCCAGCACGGCGTACGCGCGTGACCGGTCCGCCAGGGTGCCCCGACGGGTGGCAATGTCTACCGCCTGGCGCGCTTCTTCGACGGCCTCGCGATACTTCGTGTCGCGGATCAGGAGGAACGCCCGCACCGCCCGGAAGTCACTCCACAGCGGATGGTCGGGCGGGATCAAGGCTTCCGCTTCAGTCAGGAGGAGCCGCGCTTCCTCCAGCTGGTTGTCGTGGGCCCTGTCGTCCGCCGCCCGGATGGCCGCCCTGGCGCGCCGTGCGGGATCGCGCGCCGGGTCCATCAGCCGCATCACCGTAGACCAGACCTCCACCTGCGCTTTCAGCCCGCGGTCGGCCACGTGCGGGTACAGCTCTCCGAGCTGTTCGCAGGCTTCCGCCAGCGGGGCCGACTCGCCCGATTCCTCTGCCAGGGTGCGGACCCGCTCCAGCAGCTCGATCGCTTCATGGGAAGCGTAGCGCTCCGCCGCCTGCCGTCCCGCCTTCATGAGGTAGGGCAGGGCCCGCAGCGTGTTGCCGCCTCGATCGTGATGGGTACCGATGGCCTTGGCCAGCTCGTCACGTTCACCGGGATAGAGCCGCTCCATCGCGTCGGCGACCTGCCGGTGCAGGCCCACCTGATGTTTGATCAGCAGGCTGTTGTACGCGACCTCGCGCAGCAGCGGGTGGACGAAGGTAAACTCGGCATCAGGGGCCAGCGGGTCACGGCGGCGGATGAGATAGGCTTCCTCGAGCGCGTCTAGAAGCGGTTGCACCTCTGTCTCTCCGCCCAGCGCCGCCAGGAGCGAGAGGCGGAAGGTATCCCCGACCACCGCCGCCTGCTGCAGGAGGGCGCGCTGCTCCGGGGCAAGGCGGTCCAGGCGGGCCAGCAGGGCAGCCTGGATCGTTTCGGGCAGCACCTCGCTCACCGGGCCGGTGAGGCGCCATCGGCCCAGGTCGTCGCGCGCCAGCAGGCCGCTGCGGCGCAGCGTGGCGACGAGTTCGCTCAGGTAGAAGGGGTTCCCGGCCGCCTTGTCGATCAGGATGGCTTCGGCGTCTTCCGGCAGGCGCTCGCCCAGCAGCGCCTCCAGGAGCGCCCGGCTGTCCTCGGGGATCAGGGGTTCCAGCTGCAGCGTCGTCACCGCGGTGCGGCGCCCCCAGGCCGGGTGGGCCTCACCCGCCCGCAGGTTCCCGATCAGCAGCAGCGGGGTGTCGCTCAGCCGCTCGACCAGAGCCGGCAGCACTTCGCGCGTGCCGGCATCGGCCCATTGGAGATCTTCGATCACGACGACGGTCGGGCGCACCAGCATGCGCCGGATCGCCTCCGCGGCGACGACGAGCGCGGTCTCATGGCTGATCGCGGGATCGGGAGCCATCTCCACCAGTCCAAACAGGCGGCTCACGATCGCCGCGGCCTGCCCAGCGCGCTCGCCCAGGGGAATGCGCGCCTCCACCTCCGCCAGCGTGACCTCGCCGCTCAGGCCGGCGAACTGTCGGAACAGATCCGCCAGCGGGCCCAGGCTCTGACCGCCGTAGGGAGGGCAGAAAGTCTGCAGGAGAGCGATTCCCTCGGAAAGCCGGCCCAGAAACACTTCCGTCAGTCGCGTCTTGCCGACGCCGGGGTCGCCAGCGATGATCACGACCTGGCCGCGTCCCCGCATCGCCCGCGCCAGCAGGTCGTCCAGCTGTTGGAGGTCGGCCGCGCGGTCGATGAAGGGGGGGCGCGCGATCGGCTCCGGCCGCTCCCGTTCGCCCAGCACTTCGTACACGGCCACCGGCTCGCTCTTTCCGCGGACGACCAGAGGCTCCCAGGCCCGGAGGAGAAACGCACCCTGGGCCTGGCGGCCGACGGACTCGGAGATCAGGATGCCGCCCTCCGGAGCCGCCCGCTGCAATCGCGCCGTCAGGTTGACCACGTCACCCATCACGGTCGGGTGCGTCTGCCCCGGGGGGCCCACCTCACCCCACACGACCTGCCCGCTGTGGATGCCGATGCGCAGCCGCGGCGCCTGGCCGAGTAATCGCCCGAACCTCTCTCCGCGCGCCGCCATCGTCTGCTGCATCGCCAGCGCGGCCCGCACCGCCCGCAGCGCATCGTCTTCGTGCGCCACCGGCGCGCCGAAGAGTGCCATCAGTTGATCGCCGATGACCTTGTCCACGTGCCCGCCGACCGCTTCCACGTCCGCCCCGAGGGCGGCAAAGATCTCATTCATGGCATCGGTGACGACCTCGGGATCGAGCCGCTCCACCATCGCCGTGAAGCCGACCAGATCGGCGAAGAGCACCGCGACGACGCGCCGCTCGCTGACGATCCCACCGCCGCTGCGGTCCTCGACCATGCGATGCGCTACCGGAACAGCAGCCCCAGGACCACGGCCAAGATCAGGCCGGCGAGACTCTCCAGCCAGCGGCCGCGCTGGCGGTGATTCGCACCGAGCTGCACGGCGGTCGTCACCCCGCCCACCCACCACCAGACCGGCGCCAGGAAGAGGATGACCGTCAGGGTGAGGGCGCGCTCCGCGATCCCTGCGGCCCGCAGGGGCTGGCCGAGGAGCTCGATCGGATGGGGACGCGTGCCGAAGGCGGTTGCCACCTGATAGACCAGGATTGCGCCGCCGAAGGTGGCCGCCACATAGGGCACCGCATAGTAGAGGGCGCCGGTGAGCGCCGGCGATCCGGCGGTCACCTCGCGGCCCAGGGGGAGGCCGGCCGCGAGGACACCGAGCGCCAGGATGCCCATGTGTGCCGCCTGATCAAACAGGAAGGCGAAGAGCGAGGCGGGACCGCGCTCGGGACCGTGCTCCGACTTCATCCCGTCCACGCCGTAGTGCAGCAGCGTCACCAACGGGATGACCAGCCACCACCGCGGGAGGACCGGCGCGGCAATGATCACCATCATCAGGCCGTGAATCGCCGCATGGAGCGCGCGTCCGGCCGGCTGCCGCTTGGCGCGCACGAGCCAGCCGGGCTGCAGGATGAAATCGGCGACCAGATGGGCCAGCAGCAGATAGAGCCAGGGCGACAGGCGGTCCTCACCTCACGGTCGACCATCGACGCGACATCGGCCGCGCCGTTCCCTTTTCCAACGGCCGGGCGGCGTTGGAAATTTCTGTGCCGCCTGCGGCGGCGCCTGCCTCGTCACCGGCGCAGGTAACTGTCGGTGCCGTCGATCCAATCGCGGCGCGGGGGGCTGAAGAAATCCATCTCCACCGTCGCCTCCACCATCTCGGCGCCGTGCGGCACGCCCCCGGGAATGAGCAGCATCTCTCCCGGCCGCACCAGCAGTTCCCCCTCGGGCAGTTGAAACCGCATCAGGCCGGAGAGGCAGTAGGTCACCTGCTCGTTCTCGTGCTGGTGGGTCGGCACGACGGCCCCCTGCTTGAACTCCAGCAGCGCCACCATCATCCGGTCGCCCCAGAGAAACCGCCTGGTCATGTCCTTGTTGACCGCCTCCGGCGGAAGATCGGAGAGGCGGAGGTGTCTGACCGTCTCCATGTGTGTCTCCTTTCGGCGCTCATCGCCACGCGGCGTCCCCACGGCGACATCGGCGAAACGCGGGGCGGGCCCGCTTCCCTTCCCCGCCCCGGACGGGGAGCCCTTCTGGATCAGGGCGCCCTAGCGCAGGGCGCTGACCAGCCAGCCCACACCGGCGCTGCCGAGCACGACCGGGACGATCCCCCAGCGCAGCCGCCACAGGCCGAAGAAGGCGACGACGGCGACCCCCAGCGACGTGAGATCGAGCGTCGCCGGGTCGGGCATGGCAACGGTCTTCCCGAACAGCGTCACGGTCACGAACGCCCCGAAGAGCGTGTGCACGCCGAACCACACGAGCAGATTGAGCATGACCCCCACGACGGCCGCCGTGATGGCCGACAGGGCGGCGGTCAGCCCCTGATGCCCCCGGAGGTGCTCGATAAACGGCGCGCCGAGGAAAATCCAGAGAAATGAGGGAGCGAAGGTCGCCCAGACCGTGACCAGCGCTCCCAGGATTCCCGCCACGACCGGATCGAGTCCCGCCGGCTGTCTAAACGCGCCCAGGAATCCGACGAACTCGGTCACCAGGATCAGGGGACCGGGGGTCGTCTCCGCCAGCCCCAACCCATCCAGCATCTCACCGGGGAGGAGCCAGCCAAACTGCTCGACGGCGGCCTGCGCGACGTAGGCCAGGACCGCGTAGGCGCCGCCGAACGTCACCATCGCCGCCTTGCTGAAGAAGATCGCTTCCTGCGTCAGGACGTCTCCGCTGCCGCGCCACGC
>JACQGZ010000235.1 GCA_016199305.1 Armatimonadota bacterium
ATTTTAGACCCGCCGCGCCCTCTCAGGGGAGGGAGGTCGGTCCACCCCGGGTCTCCCATCGCGCTTATTCTTTATGGATGACTGAACTTCCTGCCGATCGGCCTGGAAATTTCATCGATACTGAAGTAAACTGAGGGCACCCACTGAACTCTCCGAGGAGGTATAGGAAGGCCGGGCGCCGGGGCGAAGGGAACTGGCACCCCAGACCGGAGGTGAGGACGGTGCCGACCTACATCATGCTCAGTACGCTCACCGAGAGCGGAGCCGAGACCCTGACCCAGCAGCCCGACAGGCTCAAAGAGGTGAACCGGGAGATCGAGGGCATGGGCGTCAAGGTGGTTCAGCAGTACGCCGTGCTGGGCCCGTATGACTTCGTGAACATCGTCGAGGCTCCGGACAACGACACCGTTGCCCGTGTCTCCGTCGAACTGGGGGCCCGCGGGAGCGTGCGGATCCTCACGCTGGCCGCCATTCCCATCGACAGCTTCATCAGCCGGCTGAAGAAGAAAGGGTAGGGCAGAGAGCCGGTCGGCTCAGTCCCCGTGAACCGCGCGGAGGCTGGGGGAGAGGCGCAGCATCAACTGCACCCGTTCGACCTCGCGCAGCCAGTCGGCGGTGAGGTCGGCCAGATGGTCCGGCCCGGGAGGCAGGATGCCGGTCGGGCAGGCCGGTCCCAGCCGCTCATGCGCCATCCGGCGGTAGACGGCCAGGGTCCGATCGCCGTAGCGCGCGCACTCGTGAAAATCCTCGCTGAGGAAGACCACGACCGGGATCCGGCGGCCGGCGTTCAGGGCCAGCGCCTCCTGCAGGGCCGCCTCCTCGTCCCGGTCGGCGAAGCGCAGATCGATCATCGGCGCGGCCTCAGCGACCCGCTGCAGCACCGGTCCCTGGGAGACGCAGTCGCCGCACCAGGTGCCGGCCAGGCAGAGGAGATGCATGCGGCGTTCGAAGCCGCGGAGCAACGCCTGCTGCGCCGGTTCCAGGCGCGCCCGTTCGTAGACGGCCTGCCACCGCTGCCGGTGCGCGTCCGTCCCGTAGCGCGCGAGGAAGTCCTGATAGGGCAGCGCCCGGTCGTAGAACGCCTGCCAGTCCATCCGTATCCTCCCCCCGGGTATGATTATGGCAAGATGAACGACATCGGGCGACTGCTGATCGATCTCCCGCGGGCGAGGGAGTGATGGCCCTCGACGCACGGGAGGCCCTCCGCCGGCTCCGCTCGGCGCTGGCGTCGGCGGCGCCGGACCTCGTGCTCGACGCTGCCTCCGTGCGCTGGATCGACTCCCCCTACCCCGGCGTCAAGTACGGATTGCGGCTGGGGCAGGCGAACGCCCTGCTCTTCATGCCGGTCGGCGACATTGACGGCGAGGACTGGGAGGATCGCCTGCGCGCCCGCCTGCGCGAAGCTCGAACGTACCTGGAGCAGTTCCCTCTCTCCCGCGCCGGTCGCTAGCGCCGGCGCCGGTCGGTCCCCCGTGCCCTCTCGCCCACCGATGCGTGCAGCCGGACTGGTCGACGGCGAGGGCGTGACCTTTCTGCACGGCGCCGCCGGACGCGCGGAGGCCTGGCAGTTGCAGGCGCTGGCTTTTCCGCGGGCGCAGACGCCCGATCTTCCCGGCCGCACCGGCGAGGGGACGCCGGCCACCGTCTCCGCGCATGTCGCGGCGCTCCGCCCCCTCCTCGACGGCGCGGCCGTCCTGGTCGGGCATTCTCTGGGCGGCGCCATCGCCCTGCAGTACGCGCTGGAGTTCCCCTCGGCCCTGCGCGGCCTCATCCTGGTGGGGACCGGGGCGCGCCTGAGCGAGGCGCGGGAGTGGGCGGGGCGGCTGGCGGAGGGCGATGCCGCGCTGGCGGCGCTGGGAGACCGGTTCTTCGGGCCGGAGGCGCCTCCGCGGCTGAAGGAGAAGAGTCTGGCCCTCCTGCGGGCGCTGGACCCGCGGGTGATCCACGCGGACTTTCAGGCGGCCGAGGGCTTTGACGTCCGCGACCGCCTCGGGGGACTCCTCATCCCGGCACTGGTGATCGCCGGCACGGACGATCGGATGGTGGCCCCGCGGCAAGCCGAATTCCTGCACGCACACCTGCCGCGGGCGGAGCTGGTGTGGATCGAGGGGGCGGGGCACATGGTGATGCTCGAGCGGCCGGAGGCCACGAACCAGGCCATCCGGGCTTTCCTGCAGGCGGTGGCCGGATGAGTGGGGCCGGGGGAGGGGGAGAGCGCATCGTTGACCTCAACGTGGACGCCGGGGAGAGTTTCGGCGCCTACCGGATCGGCGAGGACGAGGGGATGCTGCCGCTGGTGACGTCGGCCAACGTGGCCTGCGGGCTGCACGGCGGCGATCCGGTGGTGATGCGGCGCACCGTCCGGCTGGCCGCCGCCAACGGGGTCGCCGTGGGCGCGCACCCGGGCTATCCCGACTTGCAGGGCTTTGGCCGGCGCGCCATGGCGATGCCTCCCGCCGACTTGGTGCAGGTGCTGCTCTACCAGATCGGCGCGCTGTCGGCCATCGCTGCCGCGGAGGCGATGGCGCTGCAGCACGTCAAGCCCCACGGCGCCCTCTACAACACGGCCGTCGCCGACCCGGAGGTGGGAGCCGCGGTCATCGAAGCGGTGGGCTCGGCGGGGCTGCCGCTGATCGCATTGAGCGGATCGCGCTGGGCGGCGCGGGCTCGCGCGGCGGGGCTCCGAGTGGCGGAGGAGGCCTACATCGACCGCGGCTACCTCCCCGACGGCACGCTCGTGCCGCGGGGCCGGCCGGGCGCGCTGATCACCGATCCCGGCGAAGCCGCCGGGCGCGCCCGGCGGCTCGTCACCGAGGGTCTCGTGACGGCCGTTTCCGGCGAGACCATCGCGGTCCGCGCCGACACGCTGTGCATTCACAGCGACACGCCCGGCGCCGCCGCGATCGCCGCTCAGGTACGTCGGGTGCTGCTCGACGCTGGAGTTCGTATCGCGCCTCTGCGCGACTGGCTCTTTATGTCGTGAAGCAAGGCGGGGCGGCCAAAGGGCCCCCGTGCGAAGCCTCGGGGAAAGGCCGCCCCGTCTTCTTCACGCTATAATAAGGAAGCTCGCGCCTCCGGCGCGTCGCGGTCTCCCATGATCAGCAGACGGCTCCGCACCTACCTCATCAGGCACCGCCGCGCGTACGTCCAGGG
>JACQGZ010000234.1 GCA_016199305.1 Armatimonadota bacterium
AAGGCGCCGCCCACCTTCGACGTGATCATCGAGATCCAGGAGAAGGACCGCCTGGCGGTGCACCACGACGTGGCCGCCATCGTGGACCGCTTTCTCCGCGGCGCCCTGCCGCGTCCCGAGCAGCGCGTGCGCACCGAGGCGGGAGAGGTGGAGATCACCCAGGCGCCGGTCAAGGTGGAGAGCTGGGCGGCCCAGGGGCCCTTTGCGCCGGCGGCCGTCGAAGACAACGGGCGGCCGGGGAAGCGTGTCCTGCGCATCTATCCCTACGCGGTCAGCCGCAACCGCCTCGAGCGCGCCATCCGCGAACTGCGCGTGCCGGCCTACATCACCGACACGCTCACCGACGCCGACCTCGTGCTCTCCATTCGCTCTCAGGAGAAGCGCCGGCCGAAGAAACTGACCGATGCCCAGGCCCGCGGCATCCGGCTGCACGTGATCAAGAGCAACACGGTCAGTCAGATCCAGGCGTTCCTGCGCGAGGTCTTCGACGTCGAGGAGTATATGGGCGAGGAGGTCTCGGCGCTGCGCGAGGTGGAAGAAGCGATCGCCGAGGTCTTCGAGTCGGCGCAGCCGGTGGAACTCGCCCCACAAAACTCCTACGTCCGCCGCCTCCAGCATCAGTTGATCCAGCGCTACGGCCTGGCCTCGGAGAGCCGCGGGGAGGAGCCGTTGCGTCGCGTCGTCATCTTCCCCAAGTAGCTTGCCGCGCGGTCTCTTCCTCACCCTGGAGGGCCCCGAAGGTGCGGGCAAGTCGACGCAGGGCCCGCTGCTCGCCGAGCACCTGCGGCGCAGCGGGTTGGACGTCCTCTCCACACGCGAGCCCGGCGGCACCCCCATCGGCGAGCGCATCCGCGGGGTGCTGCTGGACGAGGCGCACCGCGAGATGGCGGCGGAGACCGAGATGCTGCTCTTCGCCGCCGCCCGCGCGCAGTTCGTGCGGGAAGTCGTCTCCCCGGCGCTCGCGCGCGGGGTCACCGTCCTCTCCGACCGCTATGTCGATGCTTCGCTGGCCTACCAGGGGTTCGGCCGCGGCCTCGATGTGGCCGTCGTGCGCTGGGTGAACGAGGTGGCCACCGGCGGCCTCCTGCCGGACCTGACCGTGCTGCTGGACATCGAGCCGACGGCGGGCCTGGCCCGGGCGCGGGCGGCGCGGGGAAAGGAAGGCGCGGTCGGGCGGGGCGACCGCCTGGAGCAGGAGGCGGCGGCCTTCTACGGGCGGGTGCGGGCAGGATTCCTCCAACTGGCGCGAGAATCGCCCCAGCGATTTGCCGTCATCGACGCTCGCGGCGACGTGGACGAGGTGCGGCGCCGCGTGATCGAGGCGGTGGACCGGTTTCTGAGAGAGAGCCGGGAGCGTCCCGAGCCCGCAGGATAGGAGGCGTTCCGATCAAGCTTGTGCTGGCGGTCGTGCAGGAGAAGGATGGCGGCCGGCTGGTCGAGGCCCTCAGCGGCGCGCAGTTCCAGGCGACCATCCTCGCCAGCACCGGCGGCTTCCTGCGGGAGGGCAACAGCACGGTGCTGACCGGCGTGCAGGATCAGCAGGTGAATGAGGTGCTCGGGATCATTCAAGAGATCTGCCACCGCCGCGAGCAGCTGGTCAGCCCCATGCCGCCGGTCGTCGAGCCGGTGGATTCTTACATCACCTACCCGGTGAAGATCGAAGTGGGCGGGGCCATCGTCTTCGTCGTCAGCGTGGACCGCATGGAGCGGATCTAGCCCGCGCGTGCCTTTCCGCGACATCGTCGGCCAGCACCACGCCATCGTCCTGCTCCGTGAAGCGGTGCGGGCCGGACGGATGGCCCATGCCTACCTCTTCGTCGGGCCGGCCGGGGTGGGGCGGCGGTCGCTGGCTCTGGCCTTTGCCCAGTTCCTCAACTGCGAGCGTCCCGACGGCGACGGGTGCGGCGTCTGCCGGGCCTGCCGTCGGATCGCCGAAGGCAACCATCCGGACGTGCATCTCCTGGACATCGAGGCGCGCCGCTTCCTCATCGAGCCGCCAAAGGACTACAAGGCCCGCGAGATCCCGATCGAGCAGATTCGCGCGCTGCGCCAGGATGCGTCCTATCCCCCGTATGAGGGGCGGGCCAAGGTCTACATCGTCGCCGACGCCGAGCGCCTCAGCCCCGGGGCCGCGAACAGCCTGCTCAAGGTCCTGGAGGAACCGCCCCCGGCCGTCTCCATCATCCTGATCGCGGAATCCACGACGCCGCTGCCGGCGACGCTCCTCTCCCGCTGTCAGGTAGTGCGCTGTTCCTCGATTCCCTCCCGTGAGATCGAGCGCACCCTCACCGAACAGCACGGCGTCACCGCCGGGCGCGCCCGCATCCTGGCGGCCCTGTCGGCGGGACGGATGGCGCGGGCGCTGGCCCTGGCGCAGTCCGGCGACCTGCTGGAGGCGCGCGAACGCTTTCTCAGCCTGCTCGCTGACCTGGAGCGCGCCGGCCCCGTGGCGCGGCTGGACGCGGCGGAGCAACTGACGCGCGAGCGGGAGCGCCTGCCGGAGCGCCTGGCCGACCTGCTGGAGATCGCCGCCTGGTGGTACCGTGATCTGGCCGTCTGGAAGGAGACGCAGGACCCGGCCCTGCTCATCAACCTGGATAAAGCCGAGGAGGTCGCCCGCCTCTCCGCCGCCCTCTCCTGGGAAGACCTCCGCCGGCGCATCGAGGCGGTCGACTACGCCAGGGACTCCCTGGACCGCAACGTGCAGCCGCGGCTGCTGCTGGAGAGCCTCTTCTTCAAGATCGCCCCGGCGGCCGCACCAGCGTAGCTCCCTTACGCTGGCATCTGCGAGATCACGGTCCACGACCTGCAGCAGGTCCGCGACTTCTTGAGGAGAGGTCTTGTGGACTCGGAGGCGACCCTCACGTTGCCAATCGCTTAAGGGCATCCTCGTTCCCAATCAGCCATATCTTGGGTCCTGCCAACACTTCCCTGATGAAGTGGTGGCCCCTCCTCGCCTTGTCCCTGAATTCTCGGGGTGGATAGACTACCGGATTGAACTCGCGGTCCAACTCGCGGCCGACCGATCCCAGGATCTTGGCCAGCTCACGCACCCTAAGGTCGCTGACGATGAATAGGTCGATAGCGCTCGTGGCGGTCTCCTCACCCCGGGCCAACGACCCGTAAACAAATGCCAGGCCAATCCTTCGATTCATTGGGATAAGGGCTTTTTGCAGGACCTCCGCGAGGGCTACTGTCTTGAGAAAGGCACGTTTCAGATCGTCGAATGCGGGGTGCATGCATACCGCTGCATAATATACTCGGTTACCCTCCCGGCTTTTCGTAACCAATCCGGCACGCTCAATGCGCTTCAGGGCCCTCTGCACCTGCCGGAGGAGGCTTCCAGTACGTTCGGCGATGTCTCGTTGGTAGAACTTCTCCTCAGGGCGAAGGAAGAAGAGAGACAGGACCCTGACCAGTGTTGGGTTTGGGAAGAGATGAGCCAGCGATGACATCGTTGACTACCTTGTGTCGTCGATTGACTACGTTTCGTAGTCGCTGACACAGTAGCCGAAACTCACCGCCTTCGTCTAGGGGGCTTGCGAGATTTTTCTTTAGCACGTCGCTTCTGCGGCGCCCGTAGCCTTAACCTCTTAAGGATTTCCAGGTTCCTCCTATCCGCGCCGCGCCGGTCAATTCCCGGGGTCTCGATCAGCCCGGGGAGCCGCCGGGCGGCGCGATGGTGGATGAGCGCCCGAAAGCCCTTCACGCCAATCTGGCCCTGGCCGATGTTCTCGTGCCGGTCGAGGTTCGTGCCCAATCCCGTCTTGGAGTCATTGAGATGGAAGGCGCGCAGTCTGCGGAGCCCCACGGTCCGATCGAAGGCGCGCAGCGTACGGGCCACCCCCTCGGGGGTGCGGATGTCGAAGCCCGAGGCGAAGAGGTGGGCGGTGTCCAGGCAGACGCCGAGGCGCGGGTGCCACTCCAGCGCGTCGAGGATGGCGGCCAGTTCGTCGAAGGAGCCGCCGATGGCGCCTCCCGCGCCGGCCGCGTTCTCCAGGATCACCATCGCCCCCTCGGTCGTCTCCAGCACCACACGCAGGGCCGCCACGACGCGGGCGGCGGCCTCCTCCCAGGGCTGCCCCATGCGGCTGCCGAGGTGCGTGATGACCCCCAGCCCGCCCAGGCGGTGGATCCCTTCCACGCCGGCGATCAGCGAGGCGACCGAGCGGGCGTAGAACTCCTCGTCGGGACTGGCCAGGTTGATCAGGTAGACGCCGTGCGCCACCAGCGGGTCGAGCCGCGCGCGGGCGCGCTTTTGCCGGAAGAGCGCGACATCGGCCTCCGCATACTCGATGCGCCGCCATTGCCGCGGATTGCCCACGAAGATCTGCAGGCACTCGCAGCCGATGGCCACGGCACGGTCCACGGCCAGGTGGATGTGGCCACTGATGGAGACGTGGGCGCCGAACCGCACTGGTAGCGGCTAGTTCGGCTCCCCGCTCGCGTCTCCTCTCCTTCGCCTCTTGACGCCCTCCCGGGCGCGGACCCCAGAATGGCAACTGTGGAAGACGGCTACGAATACCGCGGTCTGCTGGCCGCGACGTGGGACCTGCTGCGTGGGGACACGTCGCAGTGGGAAGACCGGTTCTTCTTCCGGGATCTCATCCTCGACTATGGGCAGCCCGTCCTCGACGTCG
>JACQGZ010000232.1 GCA_016199305.1 Armatimonadota bacterium
CTCGAGGGCGCCGGTCTCATCCCTGCCACCGTCATCGACCTCTCCGGGCAAGACTTCGCGAGCGGCAAGGACGCCCAGCTGCTCCGCGCGGTACAGATCGCACGGCAGCGGGCGGCCCGCGCCGGCCCCTGACGCAGGCGCCGCGCCCGCGCGCGGAGAACCCTCCTGCGGACCCGTCCGGGGGCCTTCACGTTTCAAGGATTGAACATCCGCATGGCGCGCATCGACGCACCGGCGCTCGCGCAAGACATACACCGCCACCGGCCTGCCCTGGTGGGATTCCTCGCCTCACTGGTCCGGGCCGACACCACCAATCCGCCCGGCGACACGCGGCGCGCGGTCGAGCTGGCGGCGGCGCGATTCCGGGCGGTCGGCGTCGACCACCAAATCCTCGCGGACGATCCGAAGAAGCCGAACCTGCTCCTGCGGCTGGGATCGGGGCGCCCCGAACTACTCTTCAACACCCACCTGGACACCGTGCCGTTCGGAGACCGCGCGGCCTGGCGCCACGACCCGCTCGGCGCCGAGATCGAGGGCGGCCACCTCTACGGACGGGGCGCCGGGGACCCCAAGGGGTGCGTGGCGGCGATGGTCGCGGCCGTGGAGACCCTGGCCCGGTTGCAGGTGGATCTGCGGGGGTCCCTCCTCCTCACCCTTGTCAGCGACGAAGAGGTGGGTGGGGCGAAGGGGACGGCCATGCTGGTGCAGCGCGGGCTCCTCCGCCCCGACCAGGTGATCGTCGGAGAGATGACCGACAACCGCATCGCCATCGCGGAGAAGGGCGTGCTCTGGGTGCGGCTGGTCACCCGGGGACGGACCGCGCACGGCTCCACCCCCTGGAAAGGCGTCAACGCCGTCCGATCGATGGTGCGGGTGCTGTCGGCGCTGGATGCGGAGATCGGCGCGCGGCTGGCGACGCAGAGCCACCCGCTCACGCCTCCGCCTTCCCTTTCCGTCGGCACCATCTCCGGTGGGATCGCCACCAACGTCGTCCCCGACCGCTGCGAGGCGACGATCGACCGGCGCACGCTGCCTCACGAGCATCCGCAGGAGGCGCTGGCCGAGATCGACCGGGTGATCGCGCGCCTGCGCGAGGAAGACCCGCACCTGGACGTGACGGTCGAGCCGGTGCAGACGGGGCCGCCGGTGGAGACCTCCCCCGAGGCGCCGCTGGTGCGGGAGGCGCAGGCGGTGGCGGCGGCGCTGGGTCTGGATCCCACCCCGGTCGGCTACCAGCAGGCCAGCGACGGCCGGTTCTTCAGCGCGCGGGGCATCGACACCATGCTCTTCGGTCCCGGCGCCGCTGAACTGGCGCACTCCCCGGACGAGTACATTGACCTCGACGCCGTGACGACCGCCGCCGCGTTCTACGCGCAGGTGGCCGTCCGTCTCCTCGCTCCGGGGTAGATGCTTCCCTCCGACCGCCTGCGCGACAAACTCGTGACCCTGGAAGGCAAGAGCTACAGCGCCTACAAGGCGCTGGCCGGCGCCTACCGCTTCCCCCGCCACGTCCTCTACCTCGACCACGTCCAGCCCGATGCCTTCGCCCCGCCCTCTCTGCTGCGCGTGCAGGTGGACATGGCCGAGGCCCAGTTTCCGCCGGAGTGGTGGTCGACCCCGACGCGGAAGATAGCGCTGGAGGACTTCCTCGCCCGCCGGTTCCGGGAGATGGCGCGCCGCGCCGGCCGGGGGCGGGGCGGGGACAGAGGAGGAGACCGCCGGGGCGGCGTGCTGCTGGTGGACGCGGGGGGACAGGAGATCCTCCCCCGCACCGCCTGCCGGCTGCGGGAGGATCATGTCGAGCTCCGGCTGGCGCTGAGCCTGCCGGCGGAGGGGCGGAAGATCCAGGCGAAGACGGCCAGCGCGATCCTGTTCGAGGATCTCACCGCCGCCGTGGAAGGCACCCTGCTGTACGCGAGCGTGGACGAGCGCGCGGCGCGTCGCCACATCGAGGTTGCGGAGGATCACAGCGCGCTGGTCGAGGGACTGGGGGCGAAGGGACTGGTGGCGTTCGTGGGCGAGGGAGCCATCCTTCCCCGCGAGAGCGGCATCTCCGATCTTGCGCTGGGCACCCACCGCGCCGTGCCCTTTCAGGCGCCCGAAGCGCTGGCCGTGACCCTGCACACGCCGCATCGCGGACCGGTCAGGGGGATGGGCATCCCGGCGGGGGTCACCCTGATCGTCGGCGGCGGCTTCCACGGCAAGTCCACGCTCCTGGCGGCGCTGACGCGCGGCATGTATCCGCACATCCCCGGTGATGGGCGGGAATACGTCGCCGCCCGCCCGGACCTGGTGAAGATCCGGGCCGAAGACGGCCGCCGCGTCGCCCGCGTGGACATCAGCGCCTTCATCGCCACTCTCCCGCTGGGGGTCGAGACGCAGGCCTTCTCCACGGAGCACGCCAGCGGCAGCACCTCCCAGGCGGCCAACCTCGTGGAGGCGATCGAGGCGGGAGCGCGGGTGCTGGTGATCGACGAGGATACCAGCGCCACCAACTTCATGATCCGGGACGAACTGATGCAGCGGCTGGTGCCCAAGGCTCTGGAGCCGATCACCCCCTTCGTCGACCAGGTGCGCCATCTCTCCCAGGCCCACGGGGTCTCCACCGTGCTGGTCATGGGCGGCTCGGGCGACTACTTCGCCGTGTCCGACACGGTGCTGTTGATGGAGAACTACCAGCCCCGCGTCGTCACCGAGGAGGCGCGGCGCATCGCCGCCGAGCGCCGTGACGTCAGGGCCGCCGAAGGGCGGCCCTTTGAGGGCGCGCGGCCGCGCATCCCGCTTCCCCACGGCTTCAACCCGTATCGGGACCGCCGCATCCGGGTGGATGCGCGCGGGCTGCGCACCATCGGCTTCGGCCGCGACACCATCGACCTCTCCGCCGTGGAGCAGGTCGTGGATTCCAGCCAGACCCGGGCGATCGGGGACGCGATCTTCTACGCGCTGGAACGGGGCTACTTCGACGGGGAGCGCACGCTCAGCCAGGTCCTCGACGCGGTGGAGGCCGACATCGCTCAGCAG
>JACQGZ010000253.1 GCA_016199305.1 Armatimonadota bacterium
ACCCTGGCCCTCGCCGTCTTCTCCGGGTCGGCCTCCTGCAACATCGCCATCGAGTTCGGCATCACCGGTCCCACCAGCGCCAACTCCGACTCCTGCACGTCGGCGACCATCGCCATCGGCGAGGCCTTCCGTACCATCCGCGCCGGTGATGCCGATGCCTTCCTGGCCGGCGGGGTGGAATGCCCGCTGGCGCCGCTGATCTTCGGGGCCTTCGATCTCATCCGGGCCATGTCCACCCGCAACGACGCGCCGGAGGCGGCGTGCCGCCCCTTCGACGCCGGGCGCGACGGCTTCGTCATGGGGGAGGGCGCCGCCATCCTGGTGCTGGAGGAGTACGGTCACGCCATCCGCCGCGACGCACCCATCTACGGTGAGGTCCTCGGCTACGGGACCAGCAACGACGCGCACCACATGACGGCGCCTCTGCCGTCCGGGCAGCAGGCGGCGCGGGCGATGCGCCTGGCGATGGCGGAAGCGGGGCTCGTGCCCGACCAGATCGGGTACGTCAACGCCCACGCCTCCTCGACGCCGCTCAACGACTCCATCGAGACCACGGCGATCAAGATGGCGCTGGGCGAGCTAGCCTACCAGATCCCGGTGAGCGGCACCAAGCCGATGCACGGCCACTCGCTGGGGGCCTCCGGGGCAATCGAGGCCGCCCTCTGCGCGCTGGCCCTGCGCCACGACTACCTGCCGCCGACATTGAACCTGGAGCAGCCGGACCCCCAGTGCGACCTCGACTACATTCCGCAGACCGGCCGGCGCGCCCGCGTGGATTTCATCCTCAGCAACTCCTTCGGCTTCGGGGGGATCAACGCCACGCTGGCCTTCGGGCGCATCAGCGGTGCAGGGTAGCGGTCGGCGGCGTCAGGCTTGCCCCAAGGCGCGTCGGATCGATGCGGCGGCAGCCTCCAGATCCTCAGGCGGCTTCTGCCCGTAGTGCTCCGGGAAGACGAAGTCAAAGCCGTCGCCTGTGTAGCGTGGAATGACATGCAGGTGGACGTGTAGCACCACCTGCTCCGGCGGTCCATCCGCGAGAAACAGGTTGATCCCTTCACAACGCAGACCGGAGCGCCGCACCGCCGCGGCGAGCCGTTGGGCCACGCCGAACATGTGCCATCCTACTCCCTCGTCCAGTTCGGCCAGGTAGGTAGCATGCGCGTTCGGGACGATGAGCAGATGTCCCGGGTTGATCGGCTGGATATCCATGAAAGCCGTGACGGCTTCGTCCAGGTACACCACACTCGCCGGCGCGTCGCCCGCGACGATCCGGCAGAAAATGCACGCAGGATCAAACGGCCGCTGTGCTGCGGACATCGTCCTGGTCCCTCCCCTCGTGACGACAGCCCATAGTATACGGCGCACGGCCGGCGGGACGAATCGGGGCGGCGGCGAATACCCGCAGCACCACTTCTTCCAGGCGGTGTCTGGATGAAAACGAAGACGATGCGGCAATCGGTGACGTTCAAGGCGACGCCGCACGACGTCTACGAGGCCCTGATGGATTCCCGGAAGCACAGAAGCTTCACAGGCGGCGGGGCCCGCATCAGCCGGAAGGTCGGCGGGAGATTCTCTGTCTTCGGCGGCTGGGCGGCAGGCACCAACCTCGCCCTCACCCCGGACCGCAAGATCGTGCAGGCGTGGCGGTGCGAGGCGCGCGGATGGCCGCAGGACCACTACGCCAGAGCCACCTTCGCCCTGCGCCGGGTGCGGGGCGGCACGCGTCTCTCGTTCACGCAGTCGGGGGTGCCCGAGGCCGCCTACGCGGACATCAAACAGGGCTGGTGGGACAACTACTGGATCCCGATGAAGGCGATGCTCGAACCTACAGGCGGCGGATCCACGGCACCGTCAGAGCGACGACGCCGATAAACCCGATCAGCACAATGCCTCCGAGCGCCAGCGCCCAGTCCAACCCCAGGACATCGGCGAGCGCGCCGGCCGGCAGCGTGCCCAGCGCCATCATGCCGAAGGCCACGGTCCCGAAGAGGCCCATCGCGCGGCCCCGCGCGCCCGGCGCCACCGTTGTCTGCAGCAGGGTGTTCGCGGTCGCCATCGCCACCGACTGACCCAGCCCCACCGCCACCAGCAGGAGTGCCGAGAGCGGAAACGAGGTGGAGAGGCCGAAGAGCGTCACCATGATCCCCATGGTGAAGGCGGCCGCCAGGAGCATCGTCCCGGACTGCATCCGGGCGCTGCTCCAGCCGATCAGGAAGACGGCCAGCACCGTCCCCACGCCGGGCGCCGCCTGCAGGACGCCCAGGCCTTCCGGGCCCACCCCCAGCACCTCGCGCGCGACCGCCGGCATGAGCCGGATGTAGGGGCGGCCGAAGAAGCTCAGCGCCGCGACGACCAGCAGGAGCACCAGCACCGCCCGGTGCCGGACCACCATGGCTAGTCCTTCGCGGATGTCCTGGATCAGTGAGACCCGGCCTTCGGCGGCGAACGCCGGCAGGCGCATCGCCAGCAGCGCCCACAGCACCGCCAGGTAGGAACCCGCGTTCAGGAAGAACGCGCCGTGCGTGCCCACCAGGCTGATCATCACCCCGGCGAGCGCGGGCCCGAAGATCCCGGCGCCGTTGAAGGCCATAGAGTTGAGACTGACCGATTGCAGGATCTCCCGGTCCTCGACCAGGCTCGGGGTCAGCGACTGCCGCGCCGGCATGTCAAAGGAATGGATCAGCGAGTTGAAGCCCGCAATGGCCAGGAGGTGCCAGACCTCGATCAGCTGCAGGTATGTCAGGACCGCCAGCGTCAGGGCCGAGAGCATCGCGATAACGTTGGTGATCAACAGCACCGCCCGGCGGTCCACGCGATCGGCCATCACTCCGCCCAGGAAGGCAAAGAGCAGGCGCGGCACGGCCTGGACGACGCCGAGCAGCCCCAGGTAGATCGGCGCGCGCGTCAGTTGGTCCAGCAGGTACCCCAGGGCCGTGAACTGCATCCAGGCGCCGGTGTTGGAGACGATCAGGCCGCTCCAGAGCAGACGGTAGTTCCGGTGGCGCAGGGGGGCAAAGGCGCCCGGGCGCGGCGGCTCCGCCGCCACAATCGTGTCAGGGATGGTCTCGTCGGGCACGGTCCTTTCCATTTTAGGCAGGAGGCTCTACCTGCGGAAGGGGACGTGTCAGGCATCGACGTTACGACGAATCTTGACACGTCGAATGTCGCGTCAAGGACCCGCCCGCGGTAGCGCGAAATCAAAGCTTCCGGGAGGCAAGCGAGGTGAGCCTCAATCACAAACTGGCGGCGCTGCAACGACGTTTCAGCGGGCTCTTCGGCGTGGCGGCGCGGGACCTGGCCTCAGGGCGCGAGATCGTGCGCAACGCCGACGAGGTCTATCCCGCGGCCTCCTGCATCAAGGTCCCGATCATGGTGGAGGTCCTCCGGCAGGTGGACGCCGGTCTCCTGAACCTCGGCGCCCCGCTGCCCTACCGGCCCGAGCACCGGGTGGCCGGATCGGGCGTCCTCAAGGAGCTCACGCCGGGGATGACCCTGACCGTCCGCGACGCGGTCGTCCTGATGATCATCGTCAGCGACAACACCGCCACCAACTTGCTGATCGAGGCGGTCGGAGGCGTCGCGCCGGTCAATGAGGCCATGCGCCGCCTCAGCGCCCCTCAGTTGATCCTCCACCGGACCATCTCGCTCGACGATGACCGCCCGCTGGCTCATGGGACGCCGCGCGCGTTCTGCGATCTGCTGACACGCCTGGCCCGGGGCGAGGTGGTCAGCGCGGCGGCTTCGCAGACGATGATCGAGATCATGAAACGCCAGCAGTACACCGATATCATCGGCCGCCATCTCCCCTACGACGGCAGCCGGCTCGAGGAGGACCCGGAGGGGCAACTGGCGATCGCCAGCAAGAGCGGTTCGCTGCGCGGTGTGCGCAACGATGTGGGCATCGTCTTTCCGCCGGGACGTGCCCCCTACGTGGTGGCGTTGATGAGCCGGGACTGCGCCGACGACCGCTTCTGGGCCGACAACGAGGCAAAACTGGCCCTCGCCCGCGTCTCGCGCATCGTCTATGAGGCGTTCGTCGGGGCTGAGGATCCAGAGCGGCGGCCGATCCGCGGGAGGACCAGCCGCTCAGGTCACTCCCAGGGCGAGGAGTAGCGCTCCTCCTTCCAGGGATCGGCGTGGTTGTGGTAACCGTTGCGCTCCCAGAAGCCGCGCCGGTCGCGCTCCAGCAGTTCGAAGCCGCGCACCCACTTGGCGCTCTTCCAGAAGTAGAGGCGGGGGACGACCAGGCGCAGCGGCCAGCCGTGCTCGGGGGTGAGGTCCTGCCCGTTGGCCCGGTGGGCCAGGAGGGCGTCGTCGGCGAGCAGGTACTCGATCGGCAGGTTCGCCTCGTACCCCTGCTCGGCGTGCACCATCACGAACTTGGCCTCGGGCTTGGGTTTGGCCATCTCCAGCAGCGGCTTGACCGGCACCCCTTCAAACTCCATGTCCAGCTTGCTCCACGCCGTCACGCAGTGGATGTCGCAGGTGAGGGTCGTCTTGGATAAGGCCATGAACTGCTCGTAGGAGAGGGCCACCGGGGTCTCCACCAGGCCGTAAATCTGAAAGTCCCAGGTCCGAGGATTGAACCGGGGGATGGCACCGTAGTGCAGCACCGGCCACTTCTCGGTGACGTACTGCCCCGGGGGCACGCGCTCTCCAAGATCGGGTCGCCTCCTCAGCTCTCTCATGTCACGGCTCATTATACGGCCCGTCATGAAGATTGTGTGAAGAGCGCGTGGCGCGCAGATTATAGGCGTTCATGGCGGCCTCGATCCCGCGGCGGATGAAGAGCTCAACGGCGTCGGCCCCCCGTTCCACCGCGGTCTCGACCGCGGGAAGGTCGTCGGGCGCAAACCGGCTGAGCACGTAGTCGGCCGGGTCCCTCCCCTGGGGCGGCCGCCCGATTCCGACGCGCAGACGAGGAAAGCCACGCTCGCCGAGGGCATCGATGATCGAGCGCATCCCATTGTGTCCGCCGTGCCCACCCTGCGCCCGCAGCCGCATCTGCCCCACCGGGAGGTCCAGGTCGTCGAAGATGACGAGCAGATCTCCCAGTGACACGCGATGGCGGCGCCGCAGGTCGGCGACGGCCGCGCCGCTGACGTTCACGTATGTCTGCGGGCGGGCCAGCAAGGCGCGGCGGCCGTCCAGGGCCAGGGCGCCGGTCTCCGCCCATCCCTCCTCCCGCAGGGCGACGCCGTGGCGGCGCGCCAGCGCCTCGACGACGCGGGCGCCGACGTTGTGCCGCGTGCCGCTGTAGCGGCGGCCGGGATTCCCCAATCCGACGATCAGTCTCATGTGGCGTCTCTCCGCCGGCGATCTCAGAACGGCAAAACGGGGGTGCCGCCGGCACCCCCGTCCCTGGAGCACTCTGGCCAGACTCCGTTACTTCTCTTCCGATTCCGGCTCCTTCGCAGGCGCCGCAGCGGGCGTCTCTGCCGCCTCGCCCTCTGCCACCTCCGCCGGAACCGCCTCCGCGGCGGCCGGCACGGCCGGCACCTCCTCCACCCGCGGCGTCAGCACCGTGGCCACGACCGCTCCGGTCGGCGTCAACAGGGTGACGCGGTCGGGGATGGCCAATTCCCCGGCATGGATCGTGTGTCCGATGGTCAGCCCCGTGACGTCGACCTCGATGTGCTCGGGGATCTGCGTGGGCAGGCACTCCACCAGCACCTCACGCAGATGCTGCTCGAGCACTCCGCCGTCGACCACACCCTTAGGCGTGCCCAGCAGGATGACCGGCACGTGCGCCTCGAGGGTCTCCTCCAGGGAGATGACGTGAAAGTCTACGTGGATGATGTCGTGCGTGAAGAGATCCCGCTGCAGGTCCTTCACCATCACCAGCTGCTTGTCCGCACCGTCGTTCCCCTGAATGCCCAGGTCGATCAGCACGTTCAGACCGGCGTGGGTGTGCAGCGTGGCCTTCAGCGCCTTGCCCTCGACGGCCACCGCCTGGGACTCCCGCCCGTGACCGTAGACGACTGCCGGCACCTGCCCGCTCTTGCGCAGCCGCCGGGCGCCGGTCTTGCCCTGTCCGTCCCGGAGATTGGCCGCGAGATTGACCCGTTCCATCCAGATCCCTCCGAACCTCTGCCTGACACAGGGGCGGCCCCTCAGCGGGGCCGCGAAACGCAGGTATTATACCATCGGCTCCCGCGGCGGGGAAGCGCGGCCGGTGAAGAGAGCACGAACCCGATCAGCCCTACTCCTCCGGCCTGATCGCCCTGCCGCAGGAACAGTCCGACTAAGCCGAGGACGCAGAAGAGGTAGGCCAGGCCCTGCCCGGCCAGCGCGGGCGTCCAGAAACGGTTGAACAGCGCCCCCGGATCGTAGTTGCTGGGATGCGTGAGCGACGTGATCCCCCAGAAGACGCCGGCGATGACGAACGCCGCGCCGCCCCAGCGAATCAGCACTTTGGTGGGCATCGCGACCCCCCCTCTCGAATCGGCCAGACATGATCCCGCGGCGTGGGGCGCTTTTCCCTCTGCCGGGAGGAATCTCCCCGTCTCTCAGTACCGTGCCCACCCACCCAGGCCGTGAGGCACGCGCACCCCATGATGGGCGGCGATCCGGGCCATCGACCGGAGATGGTAGCGCTCGTGGTAGAGGAAGCGGCCGAGCATCTTGCGGGCGCTCCACCACTTGTGGTCGATCTTATGAATCCGCGCCCGCTCGGCGGCGGTCAGCCGGCGAAGCCGGGCCACCGCCATCTTTCGCACGCGGGCCAGCCGTTCGATCGGATCGGACGTCCGGCCGAGGTGGGGAAACGGGCCGAGGGCCAGCCGTTGCAGATACCACCGCTCCGCTCCTGCCACGTGCTGCAGGTGCCGCTTGATCGTGCGCTCCTGGCCGGGGCGTGTCCAGGCGAGCCCGTCGGCGGGCAGCGAGGCGACCAGGGCGAGGGTGTCGCGGCGCATGAAGCCCATCCAGCGGAGCGCCCTGGCGACCTCGTCCCTGGTCACCGGCGGACGCTCGAACTGGTGCAACACCGCGTAGCCGCCCCAGCGCAGCCGCGGCTTGACGACGTACCGACTGGCGACGGTGACGGCGGGCGCCGCAGCCGACCGCACCGGCTCTCCGTGACGGCGCAGCCACCGCAGGGAGGCGGCGATCGCGCCCGGCAGCGCCCGAAGGGCGTGCCGCTCAGAGGGCTCGTTGAGGAAGAGCCCGGGAAACTCAGCCACCCAGACCGTCGCCCAACCGTCCCCACCGACCTCGACGCTGGCCGAGAACCGTCTGCCCGACCTGCTGTCGTGCCCGGGCATGGCGTTCAGTGGCGCGCCGCCCTGCGCGCGAGGAAGAGGGTGCGGCCGACGTTCCCGGTCATCCCCAGGTCCCGCTCCGCTTCCCGGGTCGAGATCTCGCCGAAGCCAGCTTCGCCCAGGACGCCGCGCACCTCGGCCTCGGTGTAGCAGCGTTGCACCAGGGTCACGTCCGACCGCCGCCAGACGCCTCCCTCCAGCCGGAACATCGTGATCTCGTTCCGGCCGACCCTCTCATCCGGGTCGAACCGGGCGCGCACCGCGCAGACGTTGTCCTCCTCCACGAACGCCACGGACCCTCGCCAGCGCGCCCGATAGCCCCCCTCCATGTTGAGGTCGAAGAGGAAGCGGCCGCCGTCGAGCAGGGCCGCGTGGACGTTGCGGAAGACCGCCGTCAATTCGTCGAGCGACATGATGTGGTTCAGGCTGTCAAAGGTCGAGAGAACCCCATGGTAGGCGGCCGGCAGCAAGAAGCGGCGGGCATCGGCGGCGACGAACTCGACGCCGGGAGCATTGGCGCGCGCCAGCGCCAGCATCGCCTCCGATCCGTCCAGCCCCGTGACCCGGAACCCCTGGGCGTGGAGGACGCCCGCCAGCTGGCCGGTGCCGCAGCAGAGGTCCAGGATGCGGGCCTCCGGCGGCAGGTGGGAGAGGAGCAGCTGCTCGATCACCGCCAGGAACCGGCTGGCGAAGGTACCACCCCAGTAGCGGTTGTAGAACCAGGCGAAGGCGTCGTAGTCCTCGTAGCGCTCACTCATCTCTTCGCCCCTCGCGGCATCGGCGCGATACCGATGCACAGCCCGCGCCCCATCAGCCCCTTGCGGTCAACGATGACCTCGAGTCCCGCGCCGCGCAGCGCCGCCGCATATTGCGTGAAGCTGAAGAGACCGAGCCGATGACGCTCGGTGAAGTGCTTGATCCGTCCCCGCTGGGCCACCAGGTAGTGAAAGTCGAGGACCGACTGACCACGCGCCAGCCGGGTGACATTCATCCGGGCAACCTTCAGGTCGGGGTGACCGACAAACTGTCCATCCGTGCGGCCGGCTTTGAATCGCTCGGGGGTCAGCCAGGGCTCGATGATCAGCACGCCGCCCGGACGAAGGTGGCGGGCCATCGTCTCGACCGCCCGGGCGAAGCCGGGAGAGCGTCGTCGCGTAGCCGATGGCGCTGAACAGACAGGTCACCACATCGAAGCGGCGGCCCAGGGCGAACCGCACCATGTCGCCCCGGTGATAGACGACGTCGGGGTGCTTGCGCCGGGCGATCGCCAGCAGCCTGGGGTCGAGGTCGAGCCCCTCGACCGCGTAGCGCCCTTTGAGGAAGGTGATGTGCCCGCCGGTGCCGCAGGCGACATCGAGCAGGGCATTGCCGGGGGAGCGCTTGTACCGCCAGATCAGCGCGTGGAGGCGGCGAGCCTCCCCCTTGTAGTCCTTCCAGGCGTAGAGGGCATCGTAGTAGGCGGCGGACTTCCTAAACACCGCTCTGCGCCTCGCTTTCCAGTTCGGCCCGCAGCCCTGCGATGCGGCCGCGCAACGCATCCCGGGTCCGCCGGTGCTCGTCGAGATCGCCGGGGCGCGGGCCCGGCAGCGCCCAGTGGAGCGAGCGGGCTCCGGGGATGACCGGGCAGGCCTCCTCCGCGCACAGGCCGACGACCAGGGCCACATCCGGCCCCGCCGCCTCGGCGAGGCCCTTGGGGCGCTGCGGGGAGATGTCGATCCCGACTTCGCCCATGACGGCGATTGCCTCAGGCCGCACCCTCGCAGCGGGCTCCGTTCCCGCGGAGCGCGCCCGCCACCCTGGCGGGGGCGCCGCGTTGAAGAACCCCTCCGCCATCTGGGAGCGGGCGGAGTTTCCGATTCAGACGAACAGGATGGTCTTCATGGCACGCCTCGGTGTCCGCTTCGGCGGTCGCGGGGGCAGACCCTTCGCCCGCAGGACCGACCCGCCGGCAGCGGGACGCCGCCGCGCGGGCAGGCCAGCCCCTGAGCCCGCTCGAATAGGGTAGGGCGAGAGCGGACAAAGGGAGGCGGGACAATGGCGCTGCGGTGGCTGCCGCGCGAGGAGGTCTTCTTCGACCTGTTCAACCAGGCCGCCCAGAATATCCTGCAGGCGGCCAGGCAGTTGAAGGAGCTGATGGACGACTACAGGGACGTGGAGCGGCGGGCCGAGGCGCTGAAGGCCCTGGAGGAGAAGGGCGATGAGATCATCCACACCATCATCGAGCGCCTCAACCGGACGTTCGTCACCCCGCTGGACCGCGAGGACATCCTGACCCTGGCCAAACAACTGGATAACGTCCTCGACTGGATCGAAGCCTGCGCGGCTCGCATGGCCATCTACCGCATCCCCCACGCCACGCCGGAGGCCCAGGAGCTCGCCCACATCATCGTCAACATCTGCGAGGCGATGGTCGAAGGGGTGGGCAGCCTGCGGGGCAAACACGATCGGGTGGACGGCGTGGTGCAGGAGATCAACCGCCTGGAGAACCTGGCCGACCACGTGCATCGGGATGCCATCGCCAAACTCTTCGCCGACCACGTCGATGCCATCGACGTGATCAAGTGGAAGGAGATCTACGAGACGCTGGAGGAGGCCACCGACCAGGGCGAGGACGTCGCCAACGCGCTCGAATCCATCCGCGGGAAGAACATGTAGCCGTGGACCTGACGGTCCCCGCCGGGCTGATTCCGGTCCTCCTGCTGGTCCTCGCCGCCGAGTTCGTCAACGGCTGGACGGATGCGCCGAACGCGATCGCCACGGTCGTCTCCACCCGGGTGCTCGCGCCGATGACGGCCCTGATCATGGCCACCGCGCTGAACATTGTCGGGGCGATGACCGGCACGGCGGTGGCCGCCACCATCGGCAAGGGGATCATCCGCGCCGACGCGATCGACGCGGTGACGATCGCCGGCGCGATGCTGGCCATCATCATGTGGTCCACGCTGGCGGCCTTCCGCGGCCTCCCCACCAGCGAGAGCCACGCCCTGGTGGCCGGCCTGGCCGGCGCCGGCCTGGCCGCGGCGGGACCTGGGGTCCTGCTCGCGGACGGGTGGCGGAAGGTCTTCATCGGCATTGGGTTCTCCACGGTCCTGGGATTCGCCGGCGGCTTCCTCCTCATGGTCGCGGTCTCCTGGATCTTTCGTCGTACGCCGCTGCGGCTGGCCCGCCGGCTCTTCGGCCGGTTGCAGATGTTGTCGGCGGCCTTCATGGCCTTCAGCCACGGCAGCAACGATGGCCAGAAGTTCATCGGGGTCTTCACGCTGGCCCTCGTCCTTGGCGGCGTCCTCCCGGAGTTCCGCATCCCGATTTGGGTCATCCTCCTCTGCGCGGGGACAATGGGCATCGGCACCGCCATCGGCGGCTGGCGCATCGTGGCCACGATGGGGTTGCGCCTGACGAAACTGGAGCCGTATCAGGGGTTCGCCGCCGAGACCGCGGCCGCGACGGCGATCGAAGTGGCCAGCCGGCTGGGGATCCCCCTCAGCACCACGCACACGATCAATACCGCGATCATGGGCGTGGGGGCCACCCGGCGGCTGTCAGCGGTGCGCTGGGGGGTGGGGCTGGAGATCGTCACGGCCTGGGTGCTGACC
>JACQGZ010000034.1 GCA_016199305.1 Armatimonadota bacterium
ACCTGGAACTGCTGCGCCTCTACGCCGACCGCGGGCTGACGATCATCTTCGTCACCCACTCGATCGAGGAGGCGGTCTTCCTCTCCGACCGCGTCGTGGTGATGAGCCGGGGGCCGTCAGCCCGGACCGACTCGAGCATCGTGCGGGAGGTGCGGGTCGATCTCCCCCGGCCGCGCCAACTGGCCTTGAAGGAGGACCCCTCGTTCTTTCAGATGGTACGCGAGGGCCGGGCGGCCCTGCGCGAAGCTCAACCCCCCTAACGCCGGCCGGGCGCCTTGGACTTGAGCAATGAGATTACGCACTCCGCTTCCAGCAGGTGTGAGCACGCCGTCACCCCCACCTCCTGCTCCAGCCCGAACGTCATCGACACGATGGCTCCGTCCACCTTGAGATGGACATGCCCCTCATCGGATTTCAGGTCGAAGGTGGTCTGCGGGATGATCCGGGCGCCTGCCAACCGCAGCCGAACCCGGACGACGGGGCCGAGGACGTCGTCAACATCAATGGCCAAGCGGGCGACTTCACGATCCGCCGTCTTCGACGGTGACACGACCCGGCACGACCCGAGCGACTCGGAGACCGTTGGCGACGGCAAGAAGTTCGCTCACCTCGTGCACGACCACGGCGCTGACGACGGTGATGGCTCCGACTAGGGCACTGGGAATCATGACAGCCAGGATGAGCAGCGAAAAGACGATATTCTGCCGTGTGATGCCTCGCGCCGCTCGTCCCAGCCGGATGGCATAGACGGCCTTGCCCAGGTCGTCTGCCATGAGCGCTACATCCGCAGCCTCAATCGCCGCATCGGTGCCCGCCGCCCCCATCGCGATGCCCACGGTCGCAGCGGCGAGGGCGGGGGCGTCGTTGATCCCATCTCCGATCATGGCGACCGGTCCCTGCTCGCGGGCAATCCGTTCCACATACCGCACCTTATCTTCCGGTTTGAGCTCCGCATGGACGTGGTCGATGCCAAGTTCCTGGGCAATGGCAGCAGCCGTCCGGGCATTGTCGCCGGTGAGCATCGCCACCTGCACACCTACTCGATGCAGCGCGGCGATGGCCTCCCTCGCGCCCGGGCGGATCCGATCCTGGAGGGCCAGGATGCCGATCGGGGTGTGATCCCTTGCCACTGCAGCGACAGTCTTGCCTTCGGCCTGGAACCGGTCGAGGAACGCCTCCGCGCCATCCAGGACGATGCCCAGTTCGCGAAACAGCCCCGGGCTCCCGACAAACGCTACCTCACCGCCCACCCTCGCCCGGGCGCCAAGACCGCTCAGCGCCTCGAACTCTGCTACCGGTGCCAGAGTCAATCCTTCTCGATCGGCCTTCCGGATGATCGCCTGACCGATGGGATGCTCGGAGAGCCGCTCCACACTGGCGGCCATGGCCAGCACTTCCCTGGAGTCCATCCCCGTCAGCGCCACGATGTCGGTGACCTCCGGCCTTCCGCTTGTCAGGGTCCCGGTCTTATCGAACGCGACGACCTGAATTCGGCCCAGATTCTCCAGGTGGATGCCGCCCTTGATGAGCACGCCGTGGCGGCCTCCCGTCCCGATCCCTGCGGCCGCCGCGACGGGAGTGGACATGACCAGCGCGCAGGGCGCCGCCGCGACAAGCAGGACCACGGCCTTGATCGCCCATGGCAGAAACGGCTGGTCGAACACCGGTGGCACCAGAAGAAGCCCCAGTGAGGCGCCCAGCACCGCCGGCGAGTATCGACGGCCAAAACGCTCAAACAGCGCCTGGAGGTGGCCCTTCCGCTCCTGCGCCTCTTCCACGAGGTGGATGATCTTCGAGAGCGTGTTGTCTTCGAACGAAGCCGTTGCCTCCACCACCAGGGCACCCTGGCGGTTGATGGTGCCCGCGAACACCTGAGCACCTGGCGTCTTTTCGACGGGGATCGACTCCCCTGTGACTGCCGCTTCATCAACCGCAGACGCACCTTCCCGCACGACCCCGTCGGTCGGGAGGGCTTCGCCGGGTCGCACGACGCAGCGATCCCCGACACAGATCGCTGCGGCCGGGATGGTCTCCTCTCGACTGTTGCGCAGAACTCGCGCCTCCTGCGGAGCCAACGCGAGCAGGGCCCGAATCGCTGCGCGCGTCCGTGAGTAGGCATACTCCTCCAGCGCCTCAGCGGTGCCATAAAGAAAGACAAGGATCGCCGCTTCGTCCCAAAGACCCAGCGCCGCGGCGCCGGCTGCCGCAGCCGTCATCAAGACTGCGATCCCAACCTCGCGCTGCGCTCTCAGTTTGGCGAAGCCCTCGCGGAGGAAATGGCGCCCCCCCAACGCCATCGCCAGGGAATATCCGATGGGTTCTATCTGTTTGAAGCCGGCGAAATGGGCAAGCGCTGCCGTAACCGCCACCAGCACCCCACCGGCAAGGGACTGCCGCATCGGCGGAAACCGCCACCAGGGCCCGGCAAATTCCGGCTCGTGAGTGGCACTGTCGGGGTGGTGTCCCATGCGGCGCGTCCCGGTGAT
>JACQGZ010000233.1 GCA_016199305.1 Armatimonadota bacterium
CGCAGCGAGAAGATCCGCACCTACAACTTCCCGCAGAGCCGGGTCACCGACCACCGTATCGGGCTGTCCCTGCACAGGATCTCGACCGTCCTCGACGGCGATCTGGACGAACTGATCGACGCCCTCGTGGCCGCCGACCGCGCGGCCGTGGCCGCCTCCTGACGATCCGCGACGCCTGGCTGCAGGGCCGGGAACATCTCCTCGCCTCGGGCGTCGAGAGCGCGGGCCTGGAGGCGGAGGTGCTCCTCCGCCACGTGCTGGGGATCTCACGCGCCGGGATCTACCTGGCATGCGAGCAACCCATGCCGGAGGAGGCCCAGAGCCGCTTCCGCGCGCTGCTGGACGCGCGGGCCCGCGGGCGTCCCGTCCCCTACCTGACCGGGCACCGCGAGTTCATGGGGCTCGATCTGCTGGTGGACGAGCGCGTGCTGATCCCCCGGCCCGAAACAGAATTGTTGGTGGAACTGCTGCTCCACCTGCTCCAGGAGCGGCCAGGGGCGCGCATTGCCGACGTCGGCACGGGCAGCGGGGCGATCGCCGTGGCGCTGGCGACCTTTCTCCCGCGGGCCGCCGTCCTCGCCGTGGACGTCTCGGCGGAGGCGCTGGAGGTCGCCGCGGCCAACGTGGCGCGTCACGGGGTGGCCGACCGCGTCCGGCTGGCCCGGGGTGACCTCCTCGCGCCGGTGAGCGCGAGTGGCTGGACCGGCCTGGACGCGATCGCCTCCAACCCGCCGTACGTCGATGCCGAGGGCTCCCGCCACCTGCCGCGGGAGATCCGGGAGCACGAGCCCCTCCTCGCCGTCGTGGATCCTGGTGGCGGCACCAGCTTCCACGCGCGTCTGACGGTGGAGGCGCCCGACCTGCTACGGCCTGGGGGCTGGCTGGCGCTGGAAGTGGCGGCAGGCCAGGCCCCGGAGGTGGTCGAACTGTTCGAGCAGACGGGCGTCTACGGCCCGGTCCGCGTGGTGAAAGATCTGCAGGGCATCGAGCGCGTCGTGGCGGCGGAGCGGCGGTGAGCCCCCCGGTCAGCACCTATTATCATCTGTCCTTCGAGCCGGAGGTGCGACGCGCCTTCCGGCCCCTCCAGATGATCCGTGTCACGGAGGATCCGCACGCGCCGCTGCGCGCCGTGCGCCTGATCCGGGAGGGCGGCGTGGTCGCCTATCCGACCGACACCGTCTACGGGCTCGGGTGCAACGCCTTCAATGATGCGGCGGTCCTGCGCGTCTTCGAACTGAAGCGCCGCCCGCGCAGCGAGGCGCTGCCGGTGTTGATCGCGGATCCGGCGGACCTCACCGATCGACTGGTAGCGTCGGTGCCGGGGGCCGCCCGCCGGCTGATGCAGCGCTTCTGGCCGGGCGCCGTCACGCTGATCTTCCGCAAGGCCCCCTGGGTGCCGTCCATCCTCACGGCGGGCGGGGAGCAGATCGCCATCCGTCTGCCCGATGACGCGATCCCGCGTTCGCTGGTCCGCGCCGCCGGCGTGCCCCTCGTCGGCACGAGCGCGAACGTCCACGGGAGCATGGAACCAGTGACCGCGCAGCATGTGGCCTTCGAACTGGGCGACCGGGTGGATCTGATTCTGGACGGCGGACGGACGCGCCTCGGACGGCCCTCCACGGTAGTGGATGTGACGGTCGACCCGCCGCGCGTCGTACGTGAAGGGGCGATTCCGCACGCGCGCATCGAGGAGGCCCTGCGCTGAAAATCGCTTTGGGCAGCGATCACGCCGGCCTTCCCCTCAAGGAGCACATCAAACGTCTCCTGCTGGAGTGGGGGCATCAGGTGCAGGACTTCGGGACCGACTCCCCCGATCCGGTGGACTATCCGGACTTCATCGCGCCGGCGGCGCGGGCAGTGACCCGCGGCGAGGCTGAGCGGGGGATCGTCTTCGGTGGCTCCGGCAACGGCGAGGCGATGGCCGCGAACAAGATCCGGGGGATCCGCGCCGCGCTCTGCCACGACGTCACCACGGCCCGGCTGGCCCGGCAGCACAACGACGCCAACGTGCTGGCCCTGGGGGCCCGCATCACCGGTACCGAGGTGGCCGCGGACATCGTGCGCGTGTGGCTGGAGACGGGCTTCGACGGCGGACGGCACGCCCGACGCGTGGAGAAACTGCGCGCCCTCGAGGGGGGACGGGGCCCCGACGCGGAGCCGCCCGCGGAGGGGGGCCGGCGTTGAGAATGGAACCTTGAGAGAGACGCTCCTGCCGGAGGTGCAGTTGTGTCCACGGTGATGTCGAGAGTGCACGTGTTCGACCACCCGCTGATTCTGCACAAACTGACGATCCTCCGCGACAAACGCACCGGCCACAAAGAGTTCCGCGAACTGGTGGAGGAACTGGCAATGCTGATGGCCTATGAGGCCACCCGCTCCCACCCGACGAAGGAGGTGGAGGTGGAGACGCCGCTGGCGAGGGCCCGCGGGCGGTCCATCGCGGGGCAGGAGATCGCCGTGGTGCCCATCCTGCGCGCAGGGCTGGCGATGGAGACCGCGATCACCCGGCTCATCCCCACGGCGCGGGTCGGGCACGTGGGGATCTATCGCGATCCCCAGACGCTGCAGCCGCACTCCTACTACGCGAAACTCCCCGCCGACATCGCGGAGCGCGAGGCCATGGTCCTGGACCCAATGCTGGCGACCGGCGGTTCCATCGTGGCCTGCATCGACACGCTCAAGCAGCAAGGCTGCCGCACGATCCGGGTGATGGCGATCATCTCCGCGCCGGAAGGCATCAAGAAGGTGCAGGACGCCCACCCCGACGTGGAAATCTTCACGGCCGCGGTGGACGATTACCTGAACGACCACGGCTACATCGTGCCGGGCCTGGGGGATGCGGGGGACCGCCTCTTCGGGACGAAATGACCGGTCAGGAGAGGCGCCCCGAGGAGCGAACGCCGATCCGCCCGAGTTGGGATCTCTACTTTATGAGAATGGCGCATCTCGCGGCCACGCGATCGACCTGTCTGCGGCGGCACGTCGGTGCCGTCATTGTCAAAGATCGGATGGTCCTGGCCACCGGCTACAACGACACGCCCCGTGGCGTTTCCAACTGCGGCGAGGGGGGCTGCGCCCGATGCGCGGGGGACGCGCCGTCGGGGACGAGCCACGAGACCTGCTTGTGCTTGCACGCTGAACAAAATTGCGTCGTCCAAGCAGCCTACCACGGCGTGGCCATCGCCGGCGGCATGATCTACGTCACCTACCAACCCTGCCTGATTTGCGCCAAGATGCTCTTGAACGTGGGGATCACGCGGATCGTCTTCGAGGGGACCTATCCCGATCCGCTGGCGCTGGAGATGCTCAGCAACGCAAACGTTGACCTGGTGCGCTACGCGGGAGAGGAAGTTCCCCGCTAGGCGAGGGCTTGCGCTCCTTCGGCAATCGCGTGCCGCGTCGAGTCAAGAGACATCACCGATGGAGAGAATGTGATTTCTTTCAAGTTTGACCAAGTTGTGGAGGGGGTGTATGCGTTGGCGGTTTGGGACGCGTCATGGAACTCCTACAACAACTGTTACATCGTGATCGGTACGCGCGATCTTGTCCTCGTGGATACCGGGAAACTCGAGCATCTTGATACGCTTGTCCAGGCATTGTTCGGGTTCGGACGCAACCCCGAGGATGTCACCACCATTCTCCTCACGCATGGTCATCATGATCACGTGGGTGGGAGCGTCGCTTTCCCGAGGGCTGCGAAGTTCATCCACGCAGCGGATTGGCCCTTGCTGAGTCGGGAGGTGCAGTCGGGATTTGCCGCGAGTTTGCCCGACGACGGAAGAACCCTTGAATTCGAATGTCTCCTGCTGGGACAGCATACTACCGGCTCAGTCGCGTTCTTCCACCCGACCACAAAGACGCTGTTCAGTGGTGACCATATATGCTTCTTTGGCGCGCCCCTCCTACCCGAGGGATTGGTCGGCAGAGGAGCGGAGCAACGCGAGCA
>JACQGZ010000245.1 GCA_016199305.1 Armatimonadota bacterium
CCAGGGGCGGCTCGCGATGGACCTGGCCCGTGAGCACCGTCCCGATTTGATCGTCCTGGATCTCCATCTGCCGGACATGCCGGGGGAGGAGGTCCTGCGGGCGCTGAAGGAGGATCCGCAGACGCGCGGGATCCCGGTGGCCGTCATCAGCGCCGACGTGACGCCCGCCCGGGGGGATGCAGCGCTGCGGGCCGGAGCGCGGGCCTGCCTCTCGAAGCCGTTTGACGTCCGGAGCTTCCTCAGTCTCGTCGACGAGGCTCTGGGAAACGTCTAAGAACCCTCCCTGATGGTGCATATCTCCTGTGTGCCGCCGAGGAATCCCGCCACGCCTCTCCGGCGGCCGCCGAGATCGCCGATGCGCCGTCTGCTGCTCACAAGCTTGCGCACGCGGCTGGTCCTGCTGGTGCTGTTGCCAGTGGTGCCCATCCTGGGGCTCTCGCTGTACAGCTTCACCCAGCAGCGGGCGCAGGCGAGCGCCTTCGCGCGGGCCGACGCGCTCCGCCTGGCCCGTCAGGCCGCCGCCGAACAGGATCAGCTCTTCGCCGGCACGCTAGAGCTGCTGGCGGCGCTGGCCCGGCATCCTCCGGTGCGGGCCCGGGAGTCGGCCGGGTGCGTCGCGCTGGTCACCAACTTACTGAGCCCGTTCTTTGTGAACCTTGCGGTCGCCACGCCGCAGGGAGAGGTGTTCTGCAGCGCGGTTCCCACCCGAGGGCGCGCCAGCGTCGCCAACGAAGCCGAATTCAAACGGGCGATGGGGGCGAGGGGGTTTGCCCTCGGGCAGTACCGGCGCGACCCCATCACCGGCCGCCCCGTCATTCACGCCGTCTACCCCATCATCAACGGGGGCGGGCGGGTGCTGGGGGTGGCTGTGGCCGCGCTGGATCTGGCCTGGCTCAACCAGCTCGCGGCGAAAGTCGAGCTGCCGCCGGGGACAGCGCTGACCGTGCTGGACGCTGGGGGTGTGATCCTGGCCGGCGCCCCGGATCCCGCCGCGCGGATCGGTCACCGCATCCCGGAGGGCGCGCTGCTGGACGCGATCCTGACCGGGCGTCCCGAGGGCATGGCAGAGGCCACCGATGTCGAGGGCGTCTCCCGGCTCATCGGGCTGGCCGTGGTGGGCAGCGCGGCGAAGGCCGGCCCGGTCTACGTCGCCGTCGGCATCCCCACCGCCCTCGCCCTCGCGGAGGCGCGGCGTATCCTGACGGGTGAACTCCTCGTCCTCGCCCTCTTCGCCGCGCTCGCCGCCTTCGGGGCGTGGGGGACGGGCAATGCCCTGATCCTGCGACCGGCCCGGACGCTGGCGGCCGCGGCCGAACGGCTACGCACCGGCGATCTGACCGCTCGCAGCGGGCTCGCCGGCGCGGGCGAACTCGGGGAGCTGGGTCGGGCCTTCGATGGGATGGCCGCGGCCCTCGACCGCCATCTGGCCGAACGCACGCGCGCGGAAGAGGCGCTGGCTCGCAGCAGCCGCGAGTTCGGCTTGATCCTGCGGGCGGCGGGGGACGGAATCTTCGGGCTCGACCTGCAGGGGCACGCCACCTTCGTCAACCCGGCGGCGGCGGCCATGCTTGGCTGGACCACGGAAGAGCTCATCGGCCAGCCCATCCACGGCATGATCCATCACACCCGGACGGATGGGACCACATTTGAACGCGAGGATTGCCCCATCTATGCGGCCTTCACCGACGGGGCTGTCCATCATGGCGACGCCGAGGTCTTCTGGCGGAAGGACGGGACCAGCTTTCCGGTCGAGTACACGAGTACGCCGATGCGCGAGGCCAGTAAGATCGCCGGGGCCGTCGTCGTCTTCCAGGACATCACCGAGCGGCGCCGCGCCGAGATGGCGCGGCTCGCGCAGGAGGCGGCCGAGCAGGCCAACCGGGCCAAGAGCGAGTTCCTCTCCCGGATGAGCCACGAGCTGCGCACGCCGCTGAATGCCGTGTTGGGTTTCGCCCAGCTCCTGGAGATGGACTCGCTGAGCGCCGAGCAGCACGAGAGCGTCCAGCACATCCTCAAGGCGGGGCGCCACCTCCTCGATCTCATCACGGAGGTCCTGGACATCGCCCGCATCGAGGCCGGCCGGCTGGCCGTCTCCCCCGAACCCCTCGACGCGCGCGAGGTGGTGGAGGAGAGTCTCGCGCTTATCGCGCCGCTCGCCGCGGGGGAGGGGATCCGGGTCGAGGAGCTGCCGGCGGGCCGTGACTGGCATATCGTGGCCGACCGCCAACGGTTGAAACAGGTCCTCCTCAATCTGCTCTCCAACGCGGTGAAGTACAACCGCCGCGACGGCGCGGTGGAGGTAGGCTTCGAGGAGACCGCCGAGGGGCGGCTGCGCATCAGTGTCCGAGACACCGGACCCGGCATCGCCCCGGAGCGGGCGGCGCAGCTCTTCACCCCCTTCGAACGGCTGGGCGCCGACCAGAAGGAGATCGAGGGCACAGGGCTCGGGCTCGCACTCTCCAAGCGCTTGGTCGAAGCAATGGGCGGTACCCTCGGGTTGAAGGCACCCGAGGGCGAAGGCAGCATCTTCTGGGTGGAGTTTCCGCTGGCGGAGCGCCCGGACGCGCCGTCCCCCTCGGTCCCCGCGGCGCTGCCGACGCGCCCGTCCGACCGTACGGCCGACGGGCGGACCATCCTCTACATCGACGACAACCTGTCCAACGTCGGCGTGATCCGGGGGCTGCTCGCCCACCGTCCGGGGATCACGCTGCTGCCGGCGATGCAGGGTCGGCTGGGCCTCGATCTGGCCCGGGAGCATCAGCCCCACCTGATCCTCCTCGACCTGCACCTGGCGGACATTTCCGGGGAGGAGGTCCTGCGCCGCCTCCAGGAGCACCCGGACACCCGCCGCATCCCCGTCGTCGTCATCAGTGCCGATCCGACGGGGTCCCAGGCGGAGCGGGTCCGTGCCGCCGGGGCGCAGGGGTATCTGGCGAAGCCGCTGGACATGCAGCAATTGCTCAAGATCCTGGACGAGGTACTCGCGGCCGCGGCTACGGAGAGTGTCTCTCCGGAGAGGCGAGTCCATGGAGCACCACGGTAACGGGATCTCATCAGGTCATCGAGAGGAGGGGCGATGTCAATGCCGCGTAGCCGCGTCCGGCGTGTCCTGCTGATAGGGTTCCTGATCACGATCACAGCCGGGGGAGAGGTGGTCCCGGCCGGCGCCCAGCCTGCCGCTGACGGGGTCCCCGCCGGCGCGATCGTCCTGGCCGAGATCTCCGGCGAACCGGCCAGGAAGATCCGGCGGTTTCAACCGTTGGCCGACTACCTGGCCGCCCGGCTCCACCGCTTCGGCATCGGCGTGGGCAAAGTCGTCATCCCGCCGGACTTCGAGACGATGATTGCCCTGCTGCGCTCGGGGGAGGTTCACCTCTAC
>JACQGZ010000249.1 GCA_016199305.1 Armatimonadota bacterium
ACTGATCCCGGATGAGGAGTGGGGACGCACCGTGCAGGATCCCGCCCACCGGCCCCGCGCCGTGCCGCTGGCCGCGGCGGTGGGATTCTCCGGCGAACTGGTCGTCTCTGTGGACAACCGCGCGCTGCCGGTCGTTCGCTTCCGCACGCAGGAGCGGGTGCGGGTGGCGGAGGTGGACGCGGCGCGGGGCGTCCGGGTCGAGCGCGTGGCGCCCATTGCCGCGGTCGGGGTCGACGGGACGCGCCCGCTCCGGGGACAGGCCAGGCCCCGCGGAGTATAGTTTCCCTCAGAGGCACAATGAACCAGACGGTGGATCCCGCGCTGCAGAACGGCCGCGCAGCCATTGCGCGCCACGCCTGGCGGGAGGCGTTCGACCTCCTCGCCGCCGCGGATGCTTCCACGGGTCTCCCGCCCGAGGACCTGGAGAGCCTGGCGAAGGCCGCCTGGTGGACCGGGCGTCTGGATGCCTGCATTGATGCACGCGAGCGGGCCTACCGAAGCTACCTCGACCAGGGCAACCTGCGCCGGGCCGCGCTGATGGCCCTGGAACTCGCCCACGATTGCGACTTCAAACGAGCCGCGTCAATCGCCGCGGGGTGGCAGAGCCGGGCGGAACGTCATCTTGCCGAAGTCCCGGAATCGCCCGAGCACGGCTATCTTGCCCGCAGGCACAGGAGCGCCGCCCTCGCTCGCGGCGACCTCGACGGAGCGCTCGAGCATGCCAGGCGGACGGTGGAGATCGGCATGCGTTTCGGCGACCGCGACCTCCAGGCCATCGGCTTGCACGACCAGGGGTCTGTCCTGATCGCCAAGGGGCAGGTGGACGAGGGGCTGGCCCTGATCGATGAGGCGACGGTGGCCGCCGTCGGCGGCGAGCTCAGCCCGGGTCCCACCGCCATCGTCTACTGCAATACGATCACCGCGTGCCGCGACATGGCGGACTATCGCCGGGCGGCCGACTGGACGGCAGCAGCGAAACGCTGGTGCGACCGTCAGCACATTTCCGGTTTCCCGGGCATGTGCCGCGTCTATCGGGCGGAGATTCTCCGGCTCCGCGGGGCCTGGGCCGAAGCCGAACTGGAGGCCAGGCGCGCGTGCGACGAGCTGCGGGAGTTCTGCCTGGACTACGCGGCGGGCGCCTTCTACGAGCTCGGCGAGATCCGCCTCCGCGTGGGCGACCTGCCGGCGGCAGAACAGGCGTTTCGGGAGGCGCACGAATTTGGCCGCGCGCCCCAACCGGGTCTGTCCCTCCTGCGTCTGACCGAAGGGAAGGTTGAGACCGCGCTCACGGCGATCACGAGCGCGCTCGATGAGTCGACCGATCGTTTGGGGAGGGCCAGACTGCTGCCGGCGCTGGTCGAGATCGCGCTCGCCGCGGGCGACCTGACGACCGCCCAGGCAGGGACCGAAGAACTCGAAGCCATCGCCGGGGCCTATCGCACGCCCGCGCTGCAGGCGGCCGCTGCCTGCGCCCACGGGGCGCTGGAGTTGGCTCGGCACGACGCCCCGGCCGCCATCCGCACTCTGCGACGCGCGGTGCGCCTCTGGCAGGAGATCGATGCGCCCTACGAGGCTGCCCGGACGCGGATGCTCCTGGCGGCGGCCCACCGGGCGGGTGGCGACGAGGAGGACGCCGGGTTAGAGCTGGAGGCGGCGTCGTCGACGTTTGACCGGCTGGGCGCGGTGCCGGACGCCCGCCGGGCCGGCGAACTGCGGGGGCCGGGAGCGCCCACCGGCGGCCGGAGGGTCTCTCCCGCTCGCCTCATCCGGACGTTCATGTTTACCGACATCGCCAGATCCACGCCGCTGGTCGAGGCCATCGGTGATGAGGCCTGGGAGCACCTGGTGGCGTGGCATGATCAGACCCTCCGGTCGCTCTTTGCGACGCACGGGGGCGAGGAGATCGATCACGCGGGGGATGGTTTCTTTGTCGCCTTCGAAACCGGCGCGCTGGCGATCGAGTGCGCGGTCGCCATTCAGCGGGCGTTGGCCGACCATCGCCGGTCCCATGGATTCTCCCCCCAGGTCCGTGTCGGGCTGCATACCGCGCCGGCCACGCACAGGGGGCGCGAATACCGGGGCAAGGGTGTGCACGCGGCCGGGCGCATCGGCGCACTGGCCGAGGCCGGAGAGATTCTGGCGAGCCAGGATACGCTCGCGGCGGTGTCCGGTCGCTTCCGGGTCTCGCCGCCCCGGACGGTCACGCTCCGGGGGATCTCCGAGCCGGTACAGGTCGTTTCGATCGAGTGGCAGTAGGCTGCGGCTGAGGGCGAATCACCCACAGGCAGTCCCCGCCGGAGAGCCCCCGTAAGAGTCCCTTCAGTCGTCGGGTGGAGCGGACTGCTTCAGGCCTCCGCGCGGGCCGAGGGCGCCCGCGCAAAGCGTTCCTGGTGGAGCTGGTCGATCTTCGCCGCCAGGATGAAGTCGTTTTCCGAGAGGCCGCCGATGGCGTGCGTGGAGAGCGTGAAGGTCACCTGGCGGTAGCGGATCAGGATGTCCGGGTGATGGTCCTCCGCCTCGGCTACGTCTGCAACGGCATTGACGAAGGCTATGGCCTCTTTGAAATCCTTCAATTTGAACTGTCGCCGGATGGCCTTCCCGTCGTCGTCGAGCGCCCAGTCCGGCACGGCGCTGCGCAGTCTCTCCGCCTCCTCTCGGGGGAGGGGCGGCGTGCCCCCCTCGCAGGGGATGCAGTGGCGGGATGCGAGGTTGATCATGGTGGCGTTGCGCTCCTTTCACCTGAAATTCCGGCGCGGCGGGGCGCCGGCGTTGCTTGGGTTCGTATCCATCCTACCCCGGGGCTTGCACCCGGCAACCCCCCTACCGCATAATAAGGCTATAAACGTAGCCCTTTTCCTGGCTATGTCGGCGGAAGGGAAAAAGGTCCGCCGGACGCAGGGGAGGGGCAACGACTGCGGAGGCCAGGCAGCCATGAAGATGGTGAACACCGTGGAATTGAAGAACCGCACCAACGCCCTGCTGCGGCAGGTCGGGCGCGGCGAGGCCGTCATCGTGACACGGCGCGGCAAGCCCGTGGCCGCGCTGACCCGGCTCGTCGACGCGGATCTGGAGGAATTCGTCCTGCGCTATGCCTCACGGGTCTCCGCTGACGGGGGCGCCGCCTCGCCGCCGGCGGCCGAAGCCGCGCGCTACCGCTACATCACGCTGCCGGCGCCCTTCGGCCCGGTCTATGTGGCGTACGGCGCCAGCGGGCCTGCGCTGGTCTCGCAGGCTCCCTCGCCCGCGGCCTTCGAGCGGGAGGCCGAGCAGGCCCTGGGGTCTGCCCCGGCGCCCGATCCGGAACCCCCGGCGGAGCTGCGCGCCGACCTGCTGCGCGCCATCCGCGACCGCGTCCCCTACCGCGGATCCGTGGACCTCAGCCGGGTGCCCCCCTTCGAGCGGACCGTCCTGCAGGCCCTCCGCCGCATCCCGCTCGGCCAGGTGCGCACATACGGGGAGATCGCGCGCTCGCTCGGAAAGCCGACGGCCGCGCGCGCCGTGGGGACGGCCTGCGCCCGGAACCCGGTGCCGCTGCTGATTCCCTGCCATCGCGTCGTGCGCAGCGACGGGGGGTTGGGCGGCTACTCGATGCGCGGCGGGGTGACGCTGAAGCGGCAGCTGCTGGAGGCGGAGGGGGCGCTGCCGGTGCTCCTGCCCCTGACCCGCTGAGCGCCGGCTACTCGGCGATCGGTTCCCAGGTCAGTTCCGCGACGTCGACCACGAGATCGACCGGGTTCTCATCCCCCGGGTGGGCGGGAGCCCGCGATCGGACCTCTCCCGTGCCCACGCAGACGACCTCGTTCAGCCACCGGTACCGGCTATCGTCGCTCACGTGTGTGGCGCTGATGACGATCTGGCGGCGGCCTTCCGGGTAGGCGCGCCCGTACCCGCGCATGTCGCATAGGATCACCGCGCCGTCGTCGGTCTCGATGACGCCCCGGAAGTCGGGGAGGAAGGTGCGGTCGGTCCGGCGGCGGGGATAGTTGGCTCCCCGAAACCGCCCGGTGATGCGGCCCTCGCAGCGTCCCTCAGCCAGAAAGAAATGCTGCTCTTCTTTGCCTTCCGGGCCGGTCAGGTCGACGGACCATCCGTGCGGGTACACGAACCGGACCCGATAGAGCGGCGTGAGGCGCATCAGCCGCCGGTGCTCGGCCGCGGAACCGGCGGCGCCGCCGTTATCATCACCATCCCAGGGCGTAGTTGCGCTCGCCGCGGGAACTGGCGGCGCCCTCGAGGAGCCCGCGCTCCGGGTCGATCGCCACCGCGGTGGTGAAGTTGAGGCTCCATCCCGGGACCACCTTGACGGTGTGTCCCCGGCTCTGCAATTCTTCGACCACGGCCGGCGGCACGCGCGCCTCCACGACGACCTCACCCGGGCTGGCCTTCTTCGGGTAGAACGACGCCGGAAAGTGGGTGGTGTGAAA
>JACQGZ010000250.1 GCA_016199305.1 Armatimonadota bacterium
AATGGAGGCGGGTGGAGATGGAGACGGGACGCGACGCGCGGGAGGCGATGGTGATCAGGCTGGACAGCGATATCGCCGCGCCGCCCCAGCGAGTGTGGCAGATCATGGGGACGGTCGAGGGAATGATAGCGACGCTGGTCACCATCAGGCTCGAACCTCACCACGGAGGGACCCATGTGACGCTGGTCCATAGCGGGTTCGCGCACCTGCCGGAGGCGATCGCCCGGGCGGCCTACGAAGGGTATCGGGGCGGCTGGACGAGCGACGGGGATCTGGAACGCCTGAAGCAACTGGTGGAGGGCGCGGAGGTCGCCTAGTCGGTCTTCAGCTGAATCACATGCCCCGGTCGTCGCCCTACCGTGCTGTCTCCGACGCCACCCGCCGCCGCATCCTCGATCTGCTGCGGGATCTGGGACCCCAGCGCGCCGGCGACATCGCGGCGCGGTTTCCCGCGGTGAGCCGGCCCGCCGTGAGCAGGCACCTGCGGGTCCTGCGGCTCTCGGGACTGGTCGAGGAGGCTCAGAACGGCCGCGAGCGCTGGTACCGTCTGAACCCGGCTCCGCTTCGTCAGATGTACCAGGAGTGGCTGCGCCATTACGAAGCCTTCTGGTCCGAACGGCTGCGCGCGTTGAAGCGTGTTGTCGAAGAAGATGAACGCCGGCGCCGCCCGCGCAGGTAGCCCGTCGGGGAGAGCCGTCCGAGGAGAGAGATGGCACCGGTGCAGAGGGATGGGCGCGCACCCCGGCATCCTGCGCGACTACAACATCGGGTGGTGGGAGTTTCCTATCCGGTTGCCCTCTCTGGCGGCGGCTTGACGCCCGAATGCAAAGGGACTCCGCCGGACCCCGACGAAAAGGCCCTCTATGATCCTGGTGCGCACGTGGTTCCGGACCAAGTGGGGCGCGGCCGGCACCGTGGTGGAACTGCTCAAGGGGATCTCGGTGACGCTGGAGGCGGAGCGCCGCGCGCGCATCTACACCGACCTCTCCGGCGACCTCTTCGTCGTCACCTGGGAGACGGAGTGGCCCAACCTGGCCGCCTACGAGGCGGCGTTCGAGGAACTGCGCCAGAGCGAAGAGTACCGTGAACTGATGACCGAGATCGTCGATCTCGTCGAAACGGGAGGCCGCGACTACCTCCTCCGCCGGTGGCCTGAAGAATAGGCTGCGGCGGCCGTCGGCGGTGCCCATCGAGGTGAGCCGCAAGGTGTTCGCCCGGCTGGTCGAGGAGGCCCTGGCCAGCATCCCGGAACCGCTGCGCGCGCGCATGGACAATGTGGGGATCATCATCGAGGACTGGCCGACCCCCGAGCAGCTGGAGACCGCCGGAGTGGACCCGGAGGATGACCTCTTCGGGCTCTACGAGGGCATCCCGCTGATCGAGCGGGGCATCGTGGCCGATCCGCTGCTGCCCGATCGGATCACCATCTTCCAGGGCCCGCTGGAGGAGGCGTGCGGGTCCGAAGAGGAGATCCGCGAGGAGGTCCGGCGGACGGTCATCCACGAGGTGGCGCACCACTTCGGCATGGACGAGTCGGCGCTGGCCGACCTGGGGTACGACTGAGTGGGTGTGCTGATCGATCTGATCCGGAATCTCTTCCGGCTGCTGGCCAATCTGCTGGCCGCCGCCGGCCCCAGTCCTCAGTATGTCGTGCTGGACCTGGCCGGTGCCTACCCGGAGCGCCGCGTGCCGCGGCGGCGCCTCCTGTCCTTGCGCGATCTGGCCCGCCCCGGCGGCCAAGCCGAGGAGAGTCTGGAGGAACTGCGCGCCACACTCGACCGGCTGGCCCGCGCGCCGGGCGTGCGCGGGGTCATCGTGCGGGTGGGGGAACTGGGAGGCGGCGCGGCCACCGTGCAGCGGCTGCGGGAGACACTGCTGGCCGTGCGCCGGGCCGGCCGCCGCGTGATCGCCTACCTGACCACGGTGACGCTGCCCCAGTACTATCTGGCCTGCGCCGCCGACGAGATCTTCCTGCCCGAGAGCGCCTCCTTCGCCATCACCGGCCCCCGCGCCGAGGTCACCTTCTTCCGCGCCGCCTTCGACCGCATCGGTATCGCCCCGGAATTTGACAGCATCGCCGAGTACAAGACCGCCGCCGATCCATTTCGCCGGGCGGCGATGTCGCCCACCCACCGGGAGATGGTCGATGCCCTCCTCGACTCGATCCTGGGGCAGACCGCCGACGACATCGCCGCGGCCCGGCGGATCAGTCCGGAGGCGGTGCGCGCCGCGATCGACCGGTCGCCCCTCACGGCGGCGGAGGCGCTGGAGGCCGGGCTGGTTGACGGCATTCTCTACGAGGACGAACTGCCGGCCCGCCTGGGCGCAGCCGGCCCGCCGGTGCGGATCGCGCCCTGGGCGCAGACCCGCCGGCGCGTCCCCCTGCCGTACGAGTGGCGGTCTTGGCAGGATGTCATCGCGGTGGTGACGTTGCGCGGGGCCATCGTTCCCGGAGAGAGCCGCGACTTCCCGGTCCCGATCCCCCTGCTGGGACGGCAGCTGGCGGGCGCGGCGACCGTCGCGCGCGCCTTTCGCGCCGCCGAACGGCTGCGCCGGGCTCGGGCGCTGGTGTTTGTGGTGGACTCGCCGGGCGGTTCGGCGCTGGGTTCCGATCTCATCTGGCGTGAGGTGGAGCGGGTGAAGCGCGGCAGACCCGTCGTCGTCTTCATGGGCGACGTCGCCGGCTCCGGCGGCTACTACGTCTCCTGCGGAGCGCACCGGGTCATCGCCAGCCCCTCCACGCTCACCGGATCGATCGGTGTGGTGGAAGGCAAACTGGTCTTCGCCGACCTCTACGAACGGTACGGCCTGCACCGCGAAGTGCTGGCCCGGGGCACGACGGCCACCATCGCCTCCGGGTTCACCCGGCTGAACGAGACGGAATGGGAGCGCATGCGCGCGGAGATGGCGGACACCTATATCCGGTTCAAGCGCCGGGTCACCGACGGGCGCGGCCGCCCGGAGCCGGAGATCGAGGCGATTGCCCGGGGGCGGGTGTGGACGGGGCACCAGGCCTTGGAGCACGGCCTGGTCGACGAGCTGGGCGACTTCAATCTGGCGGTGCGGCGCGCCCGCGAACTCGCCGGCATCCCGGAGGGGCGCGCGGTGACCGTTGCCACCGTCCGTTCCCCGCGGGCCGCGCCCTCGCCGCACTTTCCATCCGCGTTTGACGAGATGCTGGCCGGCCTCCGCCAGGTGCGGGCCCTGGCGGACGAGCGCGCCCTCCTGCTGATGTGACGGCCGTGGATCAGGCGCACCCCACCCGGGTCCAGGTGCTGCGCAGCGGCAGCGGCGGCAACGCCATCTTCGTGGAGGTGGCCCGCACCCGTCTGCTCATCGATGTCGGGTTACCGCTGGAGGGGATCGTCCGGTTGCTCGCGCCCCTGAGCCTGACACCGTCCGACCTCTCCGCCGTCCTGCTCACCCACGAGCACGACGACCACGCCCGCGGGGCGGGTTCGCTCAGCCGCGCGGCGGGCATCCCCGTGCTGGCCAATGAGCGGACGCTGGCGCGGGCCGCGCCTTTCCTCGGCGGGGCCCGCACGGAGCGCTTCACCACGGGCATCCCTTTCGCCGTGGGGGAGATCCAGATCGACCCCTTTCCGGTGCCGCACGATGCCGCCGAGCCCGTCGGCTTCCTCCTGACGGCGGGGGGAATCCGGATCGTGGTGGCCTATGATCTGGGAGAGGCAAGCGATCCGCTGCGCGAGCGGCTGCCCTCCGCCGACCTGATCCTCCTGGAGGCCAACTATGATCCCCGCCTCCTGGGGGTCGGCACCTATCCCTGGTTTCTGAAGAACCGCATCCTCGGCGGGATGGGGCACTTGTCCAACGACCGCGCCGCGGAGGCGGTGGTGCGGGCGGCCCGCGGGGGTCGGGCGCAGACCGTCCTGCTCATCCACCTCAGCGACGTGAACAACCTGCTGCCGCTCGCGCGCGACACGGTGCGTTGGGCGCTGGAGCGCGAAGGGATCGCCGCCTCCCGGGTCGAGGCGGTGCGGTCCAACGGGGCCGGCCCGCTGTGGGAGGCGACCGCGGGCGCGGTGGGGCTTCCGGCGACCGTCCTGGAGGATGCGGCCGCTCCCTGAGGCCTTTTTCCGCGGACACGCGACGGAGCCACTGCGCCGGGCGGCCATGCGCTGCCTGGAGCGGGCGCTGCGCGCCGCCGATCCTGCCGCCGCCGTGCGCCGGACGGTGCAGGTGGAGGGGTACCGGCTCTCTGTCGCCGGTGAGAGCTACGACCTCCGCGAGGTCAGAGCCGTCACTGCCGTCGGAGGAGGACAGGCGGCGGCGGCGCTGGCCGCCGCGCTGGAAGAGCTCCTCGGCGACCGCCTGGCCGGCGGCTTGGTGAGCGTGAAGTACGGACACACGGTCCCGACCACGCGCATCGAAGTGCGGGAAGCTGGACATCCGCTGCCCGATGCGGCCTCGACGGCCGCCGCGGCGGCGGTGCTCGCCCTGGCCGATCGCGCCGGAGAGGGCGACCTGGTTTTTGTCCTCCTCTCGGGAGGCGGCTCCGCGCTGCTGACCGCCCCGAGCGAGGGCGTCAGCCTCGAGGACAAGCTCACCATCAGCCGGCTGCTCCTGGCGGCGGGAGCGCCGATCGGCGAACTCAACGCCGTGCGCAAGCATCTCTCACGCATCAAAGGCGGGCGCCTCGCCCGGCGCATCGCGCCCGCCCGCATGGTGACACTGGCCCTCTCCGACGTCCTGGGCAATCCCCTCGACGTCATCGCCTCCGGCCCGACCGCACCCGATCCGACCACCTTCGGCGACGCACTGGAGGTCCTCCAACGACGGGGCGTCCTCGCTGCCGCTCCTCCCGCAGCCGTGGCGCATCTGCGCGACGGTGCCGCGGGGCGCGCCCCGGAGACGCCGAAGCCCGGCGATCCGATCTTCGACCGGACGCACTCCGTGATCATCGGCGACCTCGCCCTGGCGCTGCGCGCGGCGGAGGCGGCCGCGGCGGATCAGGGATTCGCCACCGTGGTCCTCGCGGAGGCGGTCGAAGGGGAGGCCCGCGAGGTAGGTGCCGCCCTGGGCCGGCGCGCCCGGGAGGCGCACGAGGGGCGCTACGGCTCCCTTCCGGTGTGCCTGCTGCAGGGTGGGGAGACGACGGTGACCGTCCGCGGGAAGGGGAGAGGCGGACGCAACCAGGAAGTAGCCCTCGCCGCCGCGATGGAGATTGCCGCGCTGCCCGCGACGCTGGT
>JACQGZ010000240.1 GCA_016199305.1 Armatimonadota bacterium
AGGCCAGCGTGTGCGGGCCGCCGGAGTTGTTGGCGACGTTGCCGCCGATGGAGCAGGCGGCCTGACTGCTGGGGTCGGGCGCGTAGAAGAGGCCCTGCGGCGCCACCGCCTTCGTCACGTCCAGGTTGACGACGCCGGGCTCCAGAACCGCGACCCGGTTCGCGAGATCGATCTCAAGGATGCGGTTCATCCGGGCGAGCGAAAGGACGATCCCTCCCTCCGCCGGCACCGCCCCGCCGGCCAGACCGGTCCCGGCGCCCCGGGGCACGATCGGGACGCCGGCGACCCCCGCCAGCCGCACCACGCGCGCGACCTCGTCCGTCGATGCCGGGAGGACGACGATCTCCGGCATCACGCGCATGAAGGATCCGTCCTGCTCGTAGACGACGACATCCTCGGGGGCGGTCAGGACATAGGCGGGACCGACCAGGCGGCGGAGGTCTTCGAGGAGGCGCGGGCTGGACATTGGAGTGGTGTAATTCTACGTCCGGCGGCGAACCTCCCCGGCGGTGCCGTCCGCGCGAGAGGCAGGAACGGCCTTCTGCCAAAGCGAACGTCCGTTGCTACATCCGGCGGTCTTGCACCTGTGCGACAGCGCTGTGACAGAGCCTCGAACCTCATGTCTCGCGGAGGTGTGATGGAGAACGCCTGGCGACTGTTCATCGGCGGGGCCTGGGTGGAGGCGGCTTCGGGCGGATGGATGGCCGTCGCCAACCCCGCCACCGGCGAGCCGGTGGCCGAGGTTCCCGACGGTGGGCCGGATGATGTCCGGCGGGCCGTGGAGGCGGCCGCCGAGGCGTTCCCGCATTGGGCCGCCCTGCCCGCGCTGGAGCGGGCGCGGGTGCTGCTGCGCCTCCGGGACCTGATGACCGAGCACCGGGACGACCTGGCGCGTCTGATCACCCAGGAGAATGGCAAGCCCTTCGAGGAAGCCCGACGGGAGGTCGCCTTCGCCACCGCCTACTTCGGCTGGTTTGCCGAGGAGGCCCGCCGCGTCTACGGCGAGATCGTTCCGCCGCCCGTGCCGCACAAGCGGCTGTGGGTCCTGCGCCAGCCCATCGGTGTCGTCGCCGCGATCACCCCCTGGAATTTCCCGGCGACGATGGTGACCCGGAAGATCGCCCCGGCGCTCGCGGCCGGGTGCGCCGTCGTCCTCAAGCCCGCCGGGGCCACGCCGCTCACCGCCCTGATGATCGGCCGCCTCTTCGCCGAGGCGGGGGGACCGCCCGGCGTCTTCAACGTCGTGGTGGGACGCCGCTCCGCGGAGCTGGGGCAGGCCTTCCTCGACCATCCGGCTGTGCGGAAGATCGCCTTTACCGGTTCCACCGAGGTGGGGAAGCGGCTCATGGCCGGCGCGGCACGCAGCCTCAAGCGCGTCTCCTTTGAGTTGGGGGGCAACGCACCCTTCATCGTCTTCGACGACGCCGACCTGAAGGCCGCGGCGGAAGGCGCCGTGGCCATCAAGTTTCTGCGCGTCGCCGGCCAGTCGTGCATCTGCGCCAACCGCGTCTACGTGCAGGAAACCATCGCCGACCGGTTCCTTCCCGCCTTCACTGAGCGCGTGCGCGCGCTGCGCGTGGCCCCAGGCTTCGAGCCGGACGCCCAGATCGGTCCGCTGATCAACGACGAGATCCTGGGCAAGGTCGCCGGGCTGGTGGAGGAGGCGGTGGCGCAGGGGGCCCGCGTGGCCGCGGGCGGGAAGCGTCTGACCGACGGCGCGTTGGGGCGCGGCCTCTTCTATGCCCCAACCGTGCTGACGGGGGTGCGCGAGGAGATGGCGGTCGCCCGGGACGAGATCTTCGGGCCCGTCGCCCCGGTGATGACCTTCAGCACGGACGACGAGGTGATCGCCCGCTCGAACAACACGACCTTCGGGCTCTCCGCCTACTTCTATACGCGCGACATCCGGCGGGCGATTCGCGTGGCCGAGGCCCTGGAGTACGGGATGGTCGGCGTCAACGATCCGACCGGGTATACGCACGAGATCCCCTTCGGCGGGATGAAGGAGAGCGGGTTGGGACGCGAAGGCGGCCACCAGGGGATCGAGGAGTACATGGAAATCAAGTCGGTCTCGCTCTCGCTCTGAGAACGAACACAAAGGGGGAGAGAGGCATGAAGAAACAGGAAGGCACGCGACCGGCGGCGGCCACGCAGACGCGCCGCCAGTTCCTCAAGACGGCCGCCGCCGCGGGCGCGGCCGGCGCGGCGGCCACGACGCTGGGGATGCCCTACGTCTTCGTCAAGCAGGCCTCGGCCCAGGTGACTGTCTGGAAAATGCAGTCGGGGTGGCCCTCCCGCGAATTCTTCCACGAGTCCGCGGTCGCGCTGGCCCAGAAGATCAACGAGATGTCCGCCGGCCGGCTACGCATCGATCTGCTGCCCGCCGGCGCGGTGGTGGGCGCCTTCGGCATCGCCGACGCCGTGCACGCCGGGCTGCTCGACGCCGGGCATGCCGTCGGGGTGTACGCTTACGCCAAGAGCCCGGCGACGAGCCTCTTCGGCACCGGGCCCTCCTTCGGCATGGACGCGATCGACCTGCTCTCCTGGTTTTACTACGGGGGCGGCTTCGAGA
>JACQGZ010000241.1 GCA_016199305.1 Armatimonadota bacterium
AACACCCACAGCGCATCTGGAGACCTGCCGGGGTACAGATGAATCATTTGGCTATCCACCCTCCGCCTCCTGCTGTGCGCCGCGTGCTAGCAAGCATGTGGCTTGGGTGCAGCGTCCCCTCGTGCCGGTGACGAACGGATTTGAGGCGCGCGACCCACCTCCCGTATACCCGATTACCGGGAACTTCAGGCCTGCCAGAAGGAAGTTTGCGCCGCTCCCCCCGTGACTAGGACGGCGGCGGGGCGCCGAAGGGTTGCCTCCAACCCTGGCAATGCATGCCGGAGATGCGTAGAATGGCTTCTAGAAGCCTGATGCGCGATCAATACGGACGGGAGCTCAACGACCTTCGCATCTCCCTGACCGACCGCTGCAACCTGCGGTGTGTCTACTGCATGCCCGCCGAGGGGATCGACTTCCGGCCGCCGGAGGAGCTGCTGGCGGACCACGAACTCCTGCTCCTGGTGCGCGTGGCCGCCGCGCTGGGCACCAAGAAGATCCGGCTCACCGGGGGAGAGCCCACCGTCCGCCCCGGCATCGTCGACCTGGTGGGGGCGATCAGCGCCACGCCGGGCATCGAAGACGTGGCCATGACCACCAACGGCCTCCGCCTGGACTCGCTGGCCGGGCCGCTGGCCGGCGCAGGACTGCGGCGGGTGAACATCAGCCTGGACACCCTCGACCCGGCCAAGTTCGGCCGCATCACCCGGGGCGGCCGTGTGGACCGGGTGCTCGCGGGGATCGCCGCGGCGGAGGGGGCCGGGCTCACCCCGATCAAGCTAAACACCGTGGTCGTCCGGGGCTTCAACGAGGAGGACGTGGTGGACCTGGCCCGGCTGTCCCTCGACCGCCCCTGGGAGGTCCGCTTCATCGAGGTCATGCCCTTCGGCGCCGTGGCCGATGTGGCCGACGCGGGCATCGTGCCCAGCGAGGAGACGATGGGGCGGATTGAAGCGGTGCTCGGGCCACTGCAGCCGCTCGACCTCTCCGGCGGCGACCCCGCACGCACCTACCGGCTGCCGGACGCGGCGGGGTTCCTGGGCTTCATCAGCCCGGTCAGCCAGCCCTTCTGCAGCCGCTGCGGCCGCCTCCGCCTCACCGCCGACGGGCGGTTGCGCCTTTGTCTGCTCCGGGACGACGAAGTGGACCTGCTGACCCCGCTCCGCCGCGGCGCTTCCTACGCCGAGATCAAGGAAATTTTCGCCGCCGGCGCCTACCGCCGCCCCTTCGGCCACGCGCTGGCAGAGCGGCTGTTCCCCGAGAAGAGGGTCATGATTCAGATCGGCGGCTAGAGGGCCGCAGGGGCGGCTCACGCGTTTCGTGGTCGTTTCAGTCGAAACGCGGGGCCGCCTCTGCGGCCCCTAATCATCTTCTGGATCTAGCAACTCCTCTTCTTCAGGCTCAAACCGCTCCCCACACCGCGGGCAGACGACAGGTTCGTCGTCGCTAGGAGCCACCAGCAGGATCACGTTGTGACAGCGGGGACAGACGACGCGGTAGATCTTACTCTTCTTCGCCTTCCAGATTGCGCTCGAGCTTCCGTTTGACACGCTGGAGGGCGTTGTCGATGGACTTGACGTGACGGTTGAGCTCGGTGGCCATCTCCTGGTAGGACTTCCCCTCCAGGTAGGCGGTCAGCACCTTGTGCTCCAGGTCGCTCAGGTTCCGCCGGATGCGCTCCCGCATCGTGTTGGAGGCTTCCTGGTTGATCACCAGTTCCTCGGGGTCGCTGACCTTGATGCTGCTGATCACGTCCAGCAGCGTGCGGTCCGAATCCTCATCGTAGATGGGCTTGTTCAGCGAGATGTAGGAGTTGAGAGGGATGTGCTTCTGCCGGGTGGCGGTCTTGATCGCCGTGATGATCTGCCGGGTGATACACAACTCGGCGAAGGCGCGGAAGGAGGAGAGTTTGTCCGCCCGGAAGTCGCGGATCGCCTTGTACAGCCCGATCATCCCTTCCTGGATGATGTCTTCGCGGTCCGCCCCGATGAGGAAATAGGCCTTGGCTTTGACGCGGACGAAGTTGCGGTACTTGCCGATCAGGAATTCCGCGGCGAGGCTGTCGCCATCTTTGGCGGTCCTGACGAGATCTTCATCTGGCATGTCGTGGTACGTCAGGCCCTCTCGCCGCGCCAGCGCCACCATGACCCTCCAGCCCGCCGCACCCTAGGCTCGCCGTTGCAACCGGCGCGGCACTCGCGAAAAGTATACGAACGCCTTCACGCAGCGTCAAGCGAATTGTCCGCCCGCGCGTCGTCGCGCGCATCAGCGCAACTCCCGTCGACGCCTCAGGGCGCATCCGCCGCCGCGCCGGCCACGACCTTGGTGCCGATGCGGATGGTGCGGGGCAGCGCGGCGTAGACGCTGCGGGTGATTTGTTCGCGCTTCGCCTCGACGCCGTCGCGCGCCACGACCCGGTAGGTCTGCACCCGGTAGCCCGGTTTCGGCGGATCGATCACCGTCGCCCCCAGGGCCAGTTCCGGATCCTCTCGCGTCACGGTTCCCGCCGGCGGAGGGACCTCCCGCCGGTCCGTCACGAGGAGGGACACCTGCCGCGCCGCCGAGACCGGACCGTAGAGAGTGATGGTCAGTCGCCGACCGCGCACGGTGCTCCAGAGCAGCAGCGGCGATCCCGTCGTGTTGCGAAAGCGCAGGTCACGGGCCCCGTACACGACGGTGGCATCCCGGCCGATCGGCAGGTAGGCCACCGGACGGGAGTGGTTGGACCGCTCCAGGATGGCCAGATCGGCCAGCAGCGCCACGTTGAAGAGCGTCGAACTCACCTGGCACACCCCACCCCCATCCCCGGGGACGAGGATGGTGTTGAGCAGGACCGGCGCGGGCAGATAGCCGAGTTCCGGCGTGCGCGGGCCGACCGTGCCGTTGAAGGAGAAGACCTCCCCCGGCAGGAGGACCGCGCCGCGCAGCTTGCCGGCCGCCAGGGCGATGTTGTGGTTCCGGTTGGGAATGTTCACGAATCGGGTGGAGTAGGCGGCCACCGGCGTGGTGATCGCCAGCGCGTCGTCGGTGGTGAAGCGGGGGCGCGTCACGGCCACCACCGCCTGCACGGCGGCCTGCTCCGCCGCCACGGCCTCCCGGATGCGCGCCACGGTCGCCGCCATATCGAGGACGCGGCCGTCCGTGGAGGGCTGGGTGAGGACGACCTCGCCGTCGGTCACCGTCACCCGCGCGTCGCGGGGCTCGCTGGCGATCGTGGCCGCGAGGGCGGTGACGTAGGCGCGGATGCGCCCGTCGTCCTGGGTGAAGCGCAGCGGCAGGTCGAGGCCGCGCCGCAGCCGCCAGCGCGTGCGGAGGCGCCGGAGCAGGTTGGCTTCCCGTCCCAGATCGTAGGCCGCGGTGATCGCCTCGTCGTATTCGGCCCGCACGCCGAGATCGGCCAGCGTGGGGCTGGCGATCGGGCCGCCGGCGCGCACGTCGAGGGTGCGGGCCAGCCGCGCCGCCACCACCGCCTCGAGGCGTACGCGGGCCTGCTCAGGGGTGAGGTCCCCCACAGGAATCGCGTTGATCGTCACCCCGGGGAGGATGCGCCCGCGGTGCGCGGCCGCGTCGCGAGCAACGGCCAGGGAGAACCCGGCCGCGGCGACCAGGAGCAGCGTCAGCAGCAGGGCGATCGTCCGTCTCATCGCCCGGCTCCCTGCCCCTGCCGCCGCCCGATCTCAAAGAGCACCACGGCGGCAGCCGTGGCGGCGTTCAGCGAGGCGACCCGTCCCCTCATCGGGACGCGGACCAGGCGATCGCAGGACTCCCGCACCAGCCGCGAGAGCCCGCGGCCCTCGTTTCCGATGACCACCGCCAGCGGCGGGGCCAGCTCCGTCCCGTACAGATCCTCCCCCCCCAGATCTGCGCCGATCACCCAGAGGCCCGCCCGCTTGAGTCCGTCGATCGTCCGCGTCAGATTCGTCACCACCGCCACCGGCAGGTGCTCGATCGCTCCCGCCGAGGCGCGGGCCACCGCCGGGGTCAGGCCGCTGCTGCGCCGCGCGGGCAGGATCATCCCGTGCGCCCCCGCGGCCTCCGCCACCCGGATGATCGCGCCCACATTTTGCGGATCCTCAATGCCATCCAGCAGCACGACCAACGGCGCCTCCCCGCGCTGCCGTGCCGCGGCCAGCAGGTCGTCGGGGTCCACGGTCGCGCGCGCCCCCGCCAGCGCGATCACGCCCTGATGGGCGCGGGTGCGGGCCATCCGGTCGAGCCAGCGGGGATCGACCTCCTGGACGGTCACCCGCCGCCGGCGCGCCAGGTGCACAATCTCCCGCAGCGACCCCGCCTCCCGGCCGGTGCGCGCCACCAGCACCTTGCGGATGGCGCGGCCGCTGGCGAGGGCCTCCCGCACCGGATGGCGCCCCTCGATCTGTTCCGTCATCTCTATACCCCGGAGGACGCGGCTACGGACCGACCGCTCCGCTGCGTCCATCACCGGTGCGGCCGCGGTCTGCCGCGGGCGCCGCCGGGCGCCACCGGGCGCCGCCGGGCAGGTCCTCGACGATCACACCCAGTCCGCCCAGGCGCGCGCGCACGCGGTCCGCCAGCGCATAGGCCCGCCGCTCCCGCGCCCGCTGCCGGCCGGCGAGGAGGGCGCCGATCAGCGCTTCCGGATCCTGTTCCCCCGCCCCATCTGCAAAGAGGTCTTCGGCCTCCCGGCGCGCCTCCGCCAGCAGGGCGCGCAACCCGGGCAGCAGGTCGGCGCGCAGCCCTGGCCTTGTCAGGGACAGGCCGAGCACCTTCGCCAGTGCTCGCAACGTGTCGGTGGCAGCCCACAACCCCGCCCGTCCCTCCCCTGCCCCCTTGACCACGCCGTCCGCCACCTTGTTGATCTCTCCCGCCAGGACGTACAGCGCCGCGAGGGCCTGGGGGGTGTTGAAGTCGTCCTCCATGGCCGCCTCAAACGCCTGACGCGCCGCCCGGGTCGCCCCGCTCAATTCCCCATCCGCCTGGTCATCGCTGCGCGCGATCGCATCCTGCGCGTTGGCCAGCGCCGTGCGCAGCCGATCCAGCCCCCGCGCCGCGGCCGCCACCGCCGCCTCCGTCCAGCGCAGGGGCGTGCGGTAGTGCGTCCCGAGCAGGAAGAGCCGAATCGCATCCGGCTCGTACCGTTCCAGCGCCTCCTGCAGCGGCACGAAGTTGCCGAGGTGCCGGTGCATCTCCTCGCCCTCCGGCGGCCTGACCAGGGCGTTGTGCAGCCAGTAGCGGACGAAGGGCTCGTGACCGGTGTAGCCTTCCGACTGCGCGATCTCGTTCTCGTGGTGGGGGAAGACGAGGTCGGCCCCGCCGCCGTGGAT
>JACQGZ010000236.1 GCA_016199305.1 Armatimonadota bacterium
CCGGCCATCCGCCAGCAGGTACGCGATGGACAGCGCCGTCCCGGCGGCCCCCACCGCCACCGCCGCCCTTCCGCGGTCGGCGTTGGGACGGGGCGCGATGCCGAGGAGGCCGGCCAGCCCGGCCAGGGCGATGATCGCCGTCATGAGGAGGGAGTCCGGCGCCAGGGCGATCCCCATGGCCTCCGGCTGGAAGACAAAGAGTTCCCGATCCGGCCGGGACCACGGCAGGAGGAGGGATCCCACCAGGGTGATCCCTCCCCAGACCAGCAGCGTCACGTTGGGCGCGGCTCTCGCCGCCCAAACTGTCAGCGCGCGCGCCATGCGATCCGCCTGGTTACTTCGGCAGCGGCTCGACCTCCCGGGTCCAGCGCCTGATCAGCCCCTCGCGGACCGAGGCCTTGCCGAACTTGAGGAAGTCGTAGCTGATGACCCTGAAGTCTTGGAAACGAGGCGCGACCCGCGGCGTCGGGGTCTTGCTGTTCGACGGAATCTGATAGGACTGGCCCTGCTCGGCGGCCAATCGTTGCGCCTCGGGCGACACGGCCCAGTCCATAAACACGATCGCGTTGGCCCGGTTGCGAGTATTCTTGATCAGGCTCAACCCGCCGATCTCATAGCCGGTGCCGTCGGACGGGGCATTGTAGGTGATGGGGAATCCCTGCAGCACCTGATCCACGGCGTCGTGAATGAAGGTGATGCCGATGGCCAGCTCGCCTCGAGCGGTCAGTTGTCCCGGAGCGGCGCCGCTGCGCGTGTATTGCGCGATGTTGCGGTGGATGCGCTTGAGCAGGTCGAAGGCGCCCTCTTCTCCGTAGAGCTGGACGAGGGTGGCCACCATCGTGTAGCCCGTCCCGGACGTATTGGGGTTGGGGTAGGCGACCAACCCGCGATAGCGGGGATCGGCCAGGTCACGCCAGGAGCGGGGAACCGGGATGCCCTTCTCTCGGAGCAACCGTTCGTTGATCGCCCACCCGAGAATCCCCGCATACAGCGGAACGTACTTTCCGGCCACCGCCTCGCGCAGTTCCGGCCGCAGGTCGTTCCAGGCCTGAGGCCGGTAGAACTCAGTCAACCCGGCCTCGTTGGCCTCGATGTGCGGATCCCCCGTCCCGCCGAACCAGACGTCGAGCGACGGGTTGGCGGCCTCCGCCCGCAGCCGCGCAAAGGCCTCGCCCGAGCTCAGGCGGATGTATTCGAGTGTGATCCCCGTGGCCTTCGGAAATTCCGCCTTGATGGCATCGCACCACGCCGGGTTCGGACTACACAGCACCGAGATCCGTCCGCCTGGCGCGGCCGTAGCCAGCCCGAGGGGGGCGACCAACAGCACCAGCAGGATGGGCAGAACCTTCCTCATGAAATCCTCCTCCTCTCCTCCACCTCCGCCAGCATCGGGCGCAGATGGGACACCGTCAGCCTCGCCGCGTCCTCCGACGTCGGGAGCGGGAGGGTTTCCGCCGACAGATAGCCGTCGTAGCCGGCATCGCGTAGCGCACTCAGGATGCTCCGAAAATCCAGATGGCCCTGCCCGGGTGGGCGGCGGTTGCTGTCCGCCACGTGCACGTGCCGCAGGTGCGGTGCGGCCGCGCGCAGGCCGGCTTCGATGGAAACTTCCTCGATATTCATGTGAAAGGTGTCGGCCACCAGGCCCAGACGCCGATGTCCGATGCGCTCGATCACCGCCACGCACTCGGCCGCCGTATTCAGGAAATCGGTTTCGTATCGGTTGATCGGTTCGATCGCCAGCCCCACCTCGCCCGCGTCCGCCTCGGCCAGCACCGCCTCTAAGGCCTCACGCAGCCGCCCCTCCGCCTGCTCACGCCCCGCCGCACCCGCGGCGGCCTCGGCCGCCTGACCGCGCAGCAGCCCGACGATGACCTGCACGCCGGAGGAGGGCGCGCCTCGCACCTCGTTGAGCATGGACGCCAGGCGGATGTGCTGCCGGAGACGTTCGCTGGCGGCGCGGCGGATGCCTGCCGCGGGTGAGGTGAGGGAGAGCCCCTCGTGGAGATAGGCCTGCCCCGTGCCGAGCGCCGCGACCGGCAGTCCGAGCCCCGCGCAGCGCTCGGCCAGCGCGGCCCCCTCCACCTCGGCCGGGTCCCGGACGGCGAGTTCCACCCCATCGAAGCCCAGGGCCGCGACGCGCTCGAGGTCGGCGAAGCCTTCCCGCATCGCCACCGCCTCAAAGGTGGTCGCGCCGAGCGAGACGACCAGGCTGAGCCGCATCACGGAGGATAGGCCAGCGAGTAGATCGACTTGCCGCCGTGCGCCGGGCCCTTGAGGACCGCCTCCAGATCCTCCCGGTCGCGCTCGGTCACCATCTCGTGCGGCGGCAGCTGCCCCGGCGGGAAGGTTTGCCCGATGTCGGTGACCAGTTTGGTCAGGTAATCGAGCAGCGCCTCCACGCCGGGATAGGCCTTCTCCGCGCGGGCGAGGGTCGCCTTACCCACGACCCCTTCGATGTAGGCCTTGATCTCGATCGGCCCGGCGCCGACCTGACTGTACCAGTTGATCGGCCGGCGCAGCAGGTTGCCGGCCTTGTCGATGTGCCCGTCGGGGAGAAAACCGCGCACCTGCGTGTCCACGGCGTCGGCCATCTCGATGAGTTCGGGGAAGAGGGCCAGCGACCAGGAGGTCTCCACCTCATCGGCGTGGATGAAGGGGGTCTCGTACGGACCACCCTGTTCCTTCAGCTTGAAGTACTCGGGAATGGCATGGTACCAGTTTACGAGCAGCAGCAGGGCGGGCACCTTGTAGCGTTTCGCAAACTGGTGCATCGCCGTGGGGATGACGTACTCCTGCCCGTGCCCATTGAGGAGGATCTGCTTGCGGAAGCCCATGTTCCAGAACCCGGCGATCATCGCCCGGACGAATCCCGTGAAGGGCTCCTCGGGGATGACGACGGTCCCCGGCATGCCCAGGTGGTGATAGGGATGGGACCCGTACCAGAGGGGCTGGGCCACGGTGCAGCCGGTGCGCTCGGCCACCAGTTCGGCCATCCGGCAGACCAGGAAGATGTCCTCGCCGAGGGGCGCGTGCGGGCCGTGCGCTTCGGTGGCGCCGAGGGGGACGATCAGGATGTCGTTGCGCCGCTGCCGTTCTTCCACCTCTTTCCAGGTCATGTTCTGCAGGTAGACGCCGGTGCGTTTGTCCATATGGCCGCCCTTGGGCGGCAGCTGCCAGTTGGCCATCTCACCCCTCCTCTGTCCTTCGCTTCGTGATGCGTCGACGTGTCAGGATTCCACGATACGTCGAATGCTGAACTGTCGTTGTCGTGCTTCGACAGGGCTCGGCACCTAGCCCGCTCTAGTCGTTCAGCACGTGTAGTCGGTCGCGCGGCAGCAGCAGCGCCACCTCGCCGCGCAGCACCTCGTGGCCCGGGGCCGGCACGTCCACGACCCACTCCGTCCCATCGGCCTCCACCCAGTAGC
>JACQGZ010000272.1 GCA_016199305.1 Armatimonadota bacterium
CCTCATCACCAACGGCTCCCAGCAGGGTCTGGACATCATCGCCAAGGTCTTCCTCGACCCCGGCGACCTGGTCATCGTCGAACTCCCCTCCTACATGGCGGGACTGCAGGTCTTCCGGGCCTATGGGGCCGAGATGGTGGGCGTCCCCCAGGATGACGAGGGGATGGAGACCGACCGGCTGGCCGAAACCCTGGCCGGTCTCGCCCGGGCCGGCCAGAAGCCCAAGTTCATCTACGCCGTCCCCGACTTTCAGAACCCCTCCGGCGTCACCTGGACCGAGCCGCGCCGCCGCGACCTGCTGGCGCTGGCCCGCCGCTACAACACCCTGGTCGTGGAGGACAACCCCTACCGCGAGGTCCGCTTCGAGGGGACGGCCCCCCCGCCCATCTACGCCCTGGACCGGGGGGAGCGCACCATCTATCTCTCGACGTTCAGCAAGACCCTTGCTCCGGGCCTGCGCATCGGGTGGATGGTGGCCCAGGAGGCGATCACGTCCGCGTTCGTGACCGCGAAGCAGGGGATGGACCTCTGCAGCCCCTCCTTCACCCAGGCCATCGCCGCCGAGATGCTGGTGCGGGACGTGCTGTACCACCGCATCCCGCAGATCGTCGCCGTCTACCGGCGCAAGCGCGACGCCATGCTGCGGGCGCTCACCCGAGAGATGCCGGACGGGGTGACCTGGACGCGCCCCGAGGGAGGTCTCTTCCTCTGGGTACGCCTGCCGGAGGGAATGGACACCGAGGCGCTGCTGCCCGAAGCCGTGGAAACCGAGAAGGTGGCCTACGTCGTCGGCTCGGGCTTCTCCGCCGACGGCGGCGGGAAGCACACGATGCGCCTGAACTTCTCCTATCCGTCTGTAGAAGACATCGATGAAGGGATCCGCCGCCTGGCCCGATTGATCAAACGGCACCTGCCGCTGTCCACATCATCCACAGCAGAGCGAACGACAGTTTCGGATTGACGGTTCGTCGCGTCGCTGGTAGGTTTGTCTCGTCAGCGGTTCGTGCTCGTCAAGATGGGAGGAGGTACTCCTTCGGGAGCGACCCGGCCTAACTTGTGAGCCCGGCCGCTGACGCTTTTCGTCCAGGATCTCTAGCGCCGGGGGAGCGGAACCTGCGAGATCGAGGCGTAGTCGCGCGCCAGGAGGACGGTGATGTCCACCTCGCGGGCGGCCGGCTCGACGGCGCTGGCCTCCCGCTGGATGCGGGGCTGGCCGAGCAGGTCGGCCAGCAGGCGGATCACCTGGGCGCGGCCGGCCCGGTCGATGATGAGGCTGTGGGCGGTCTCCTCGGCGGAGGCCACGCGCACCACCCGGAAGCCCAGGCGCTCCAGGCGGCCGGCGGTGCGGCGGGCCAGTCCGGGGACCCCGCTGGCGTTGAGGACCTCGATCCGGGTCTCCGCCAGCATCTCCGGCGAGACCCCGTAGAACATATCCAGCACCGTCACCCGCACCTTGGGCCAGTCCGGCTCCCAGTAGTTGGGGGTGAAGGTGCCCGGCAGGGTGGCGGTCTCCGTGGCGGCCAGGTCCACCCGTACCGCGAACATCCCCAGCGTCATCATTTCCTTCAGCGTCAGGTTGGTCTGAGTATTCTCGGTGAAGGCCCGGATCAGCTGGGGCGCCCGCATGATCATAGCCGGGCTGCGCAGCTTGTCGGCAATGGCCAGCAGGATCTTCTGCTGGCGCTCCACCCGGCCGATATCGCCGAGGGCGTCGTGGCGGAAACGGATGTAGCCCTCCGCCTGGGCCCCGTTGAGGACCTGCCGGCCCTTCTTCAGGTTGATGTGCAGGCCGGCCCAGTTGTCGGTGTAGCGCATGTCCTTCTCGACGTCGACCTCCACGCCCCCGATGGCGTCGACGAGGCGGGCGAACGACTTGGGCCCCAGTTTGACGTAGAAGTCGATCTTGACCCCGAGCAGGTCCTCGACTGTCCTGACGGTGAGCCCCGGTCCCCCGAAGGCGTAGGCGGCGTTGATTTTGGTCGTCCCCACGCCGGGGATGGCAGCCCGGGTGTCCCGCGGGATGGAGAGGGCGGTGATCCGGTCGGATTCCGGGTCGAAGGAGGCCAGGAGGAGGGAGTCGGCCCGGGCGAACGGCAGGATCTGCCGGCGGTTGCCCAGGGTGACGTCGGTGCCGATGACGAGGACATTGACCCGGCGGGCGAGGCCCAGCAAGGAGAACTGCTGGGTCGCCGGGCGGTCCACCACGCGGCCGCCCGTAAAGGTGTCGGTCCGGCCGGCCAGGGAGATGTACGCCCCCAGGGCGAAGCCGAAGAAGGCGACGACGATGCCGGGGAGGATGAGACGGGCCAGTCCTCCCCAGTCCTTGTGGGGCGGGGAGGGCGGCGGTGCGTAGATCTGGATGTTTTGATCCATCGGCTTAGAGCGAACCGGCGCGATCGAAAGCAGAACTATCGTACGGGTTCGCAGGGGAATGTCAACAAAGTGCCCAACACTAATAGTACCTGCACCAATCCCAGGAAAACGTGGAGGGTCGGCGAGTGCTGAAGGAATTGCACTTGAACGCCTACGCCAAGGTCAACCTGGCTCTGAACGTGCTCGGTCCCCGCGATGACGGCTTCCATGAGGTGGAGACGGTTCTCCATACGATCGACCTGCACGACGCGGTCACGCTGCGCGAGCGAGAGGAAGGCATCGAGGTGCGCACCGACTCCCCGGCGGTCCCCCAGGACGCCCGCAACATGGTCGTGAAGGCGGCCCAGGTCCTGCGGGACACCTTCGGCGTGCAGCGGGGCGTCGAGATTGAGATCCGCAAGGGGATTCCAGTGGCCTCCGGCCTGGGAGGCGGCAGTTCCGACGCGGCCATCACCCTGATGGGGCTGGTGCAGATGTGGAAGATCCGGCTGAACGGGCGGGGGCTGCTCTCCCTGGCGGCCAGCCTGGGCTCGGACGTCCCCTTCTTCGTGGAAGGGGGCGCGGCGCTGGCCCGCGGCCGCGGGGAGCGGGTCAGTTGGCTGCCGACGCTGCCGACGACCTGGATGGTCCTGGCCCGGCCGCGGGTGGAGATCTCGACCGCCTGGGCCTACGGCAACCTGGACCTGTCATCGGTCGGCGCCCGCCCCGATGCCGCGGCCGTGGTGGAGGCGATGCGCCGGGAGGACCTCCGCGGGGTGGGGCGGCTGCTGGGGAACGTCTTTGAAGACCTCCTGGTGCGCACCCATCCGGTCGTGGGCGACCTGAAGCGGCGGATCCTGGCCGGCGAGGCCTACGGGGCGTCGCTGTCCGGGACCGGCCCCACCGTCTTCGGCCTGATGGCCAACGAGGCGGCCGCCCGCAAGACCGCCGAGGACCTGGCCGCCCTTCCCGACGTCGAGGTCCTGGTCAGCCGCACCTTCGCCGAGGAGAGGTAACCGGCCGGCACGCGCCGGCCGGGACGGGAGCCAGGTGACCGACGCCATCCTGCTGGCCGGCGGGGGGGACGCGTCTACCCCCAACAAGGCCTTTTTGGACGGCGCCGGCCATCCCATGGTCTGGTACGTGGCGAAGGCGCTGGCCGAGGCCCGGTCGGTCGGCCGGGTGGTCGCCGTCGGCCCCCCGGACAATCTCCGGGCCGCCTGCGGCCCCTTGCTCGACTCGGTCGTCCCCGACGCCGGCGGCACCATTCTGGACAACGTCGTGGCCGCGCTTCCCCAGGTGGTCCCGACCGTGGGCCCGGCGCCCGGGCCGACGTCGGAGGCGCCCCCTCCCAACGTCATGGTCTCCGCCTCCGACATCCCCCTCCTGACCGCCGAAGCGGTGGAGGACTTCCTCGGGGCCTGCGCGAAAGAGGCGGCCGACTTCTACTACCCCATCGTCCCACAGTCCGTCTTGGAAGACCGGTACCCGGGGGCCCGCAAGAC
>JACQGZ010000252.1 GCA_016199305.1 Armatimonadota bacterium
CCGCGAACTGGAGATCACGCTCACCTCCCGCGAGGTGGGCAAAGGACGGCGCATTCCCATGTGCGGCGTCCCCCATCACACCGTCATGAGTTACGTGGCCCGCCTGGTGGAGCGCGGCTACCGCGTGGCGCTGTGCGACCAGACGGAGGATCCGCGGCGGGCCCGCGGACTGGTGCGCCGCGAGGTGACCCGCATCATCACGCCGGGCACGGTGATGGACGCATCGCTGTTGCCGCCGCGGGCCGCCTTCCTGGTCGCCCTGGCCCACCAGGACGGGCGGTGGGGTTTGGCCGCGGGCGACCTCTCCACCGGGGAGTTCCTGGTCACCGAAGTGCCTGAGGGGGAGCGCGCCGCGCTGTGGGAGGAGGCGGCCCGCCTCGAACCGCGGGAGATCCTGGCCGCGCCGGAGGAGGCCGACCTCCTGCGCGCCGCCCTCGCCCCCGCGCACCTGACGACGATCGACCCGTGGCGGTGGGACCCTGCCCTGGCCCGGCGTGCGCTGTTGGAGCACTTCCGGGTCCACAGCCTGGACGGATTCGGCATCGCCGACCTGCCCGCGGCCACGACCGCCGCAGGCGTGCTCCTCGGATACCTCAAGGAAACCCAGCTCAGCCCGCTCGACCACCTGCGCGGCCTACGCGCGTACACGCTGGAGGAGTACCTGGTCGTCGACGAGGGGACGCGCCGCCACCTGGAGATCCTCCGCAACCAGCGGGACGGCTCGCCGAAACACACCCTGCTCGCGCTCCTCGACCGCACCCTCACGCCGATGGGGAGCCGGCGGCTCCGGGCCTGGTTGAGCCAGCCGCTGCGGGAGGCCGACGCGATCACCGCGCGGCTGGATGCGGTGGAGGAACTGCTCCGCCGGCCGGCGCTGCGGGAAGCCGTGCGGGCGGCGCTGCGGCCGGTCGCCGATCTCGCCCGCCTGGTCGGCCGCGTCGGCCACGCCTCGGTCACGCCCCGCGACCTGCTCGCGCTGCGCCTCTCCCTGGAGCGCCTCCCCGCGTTGCAGGAAGCGATGCGCGGCGCGGCCGCCGCGCGTCTCGTGACGCTGACCGGACAGGTGGAGACTCATGCGGACGCGGACGCGCTCCTGGCGCGCGCGGTGGCGGACGATCCGCCGGCGACGGCGCGCGAGGGTGGCATCTTCCGCGAGGGGTATGACGCGGACCTGGATGGGCTGCGCGAGGCGGCGCGCGGCGGAAAGCGGTGGATCGCCGACCTCGAAGCCGCCGAACGCGCCCGCACCGGCATCAAGTCGCTACGGGTGGGGTTCAATAAGGTCTTTGGCTATTACATCGAGGTGTCGCGGCCGAACCTGAAACTGGTCCCCGCCGACTACATCCGCAGACAGACCTTGACCGGAGCCGAGCGCTTCATCACGGCTGAGATGAAAGAGCGGGAGACGCTGATCCTGGGCGCGGAGGAACGCATGGCCGAGATGGAAGCGGTCCTGTTCGCCGCCCTGCGTGACGAGGTGGCACGCCACGCCGGCCCGATGCAGCAGACGGCCGCGGCGCTGGCCGAATGGGACGTCCTGGCGGCCCTGGCGGAGGTGGCGGAGACCCGAGGGTACGTCCGGCCCGCCCTCACCGACGAGCCGGTCCTGCGCGCGCGGGCCGCGCGCCACCCCGTGGTCGAGGCGGCGCTGATGGCGGGAGCCTTCGTCCCCAACGATCTCGACCTGGATGTGGGGGACCGGGCGATCCTGATCGTCACCGGCCCCAACATGGCCGGCAAGAGCGTCTACTGCCGCCAGGCCGCCCTGCTGGTGATCATGGCGCAGATCGGCTCCTTCGTCCCGGCCGCGGAGGCGACGGTGGGCCTGGCCGATCGCATCTTTGCCCGCGTCGGCGCCAGCGACGACACCGCGGCCGGCAGGAGCACCTTTCTGGTAGAGATGCAGGAGACCGCGCAGATCCTGCACAACGCCACGCGGCGGAGTCTGATCATCCTGGATGAGGTCGGCCGCGGCACCAGTACCTACGACGGCCTGTCGCTGGCCTGGGCTATCACCGAGCACCTGCACAACCTGGTCGGCTGCCGGGCGCTGTTCGCCACCCATTACCACGAGTTGGCCCAGCTGGCGGAAACCTTGCCCGGCCTGCGCAACTACAACGCCCTGGTGCGCGAGCACGAAAACGACGTCATTTTCCTGCACAAGATCGCCCCTGGTAGTGCTGACCAGAGTTACGGCATCCATGTCGCCCGCCTGGCCGGCGTTCCCGAAGACGTGCTGGAACGTGCCCGCGAAGTCCTGACCATGCTCGAAGCGCATCACCTGGACCAGGAGCTACCCAGCCCCGGCCGTCGCCGCCGCA
>JACQGZ010000239.1 GCA_016199305.1 Armatimonadota bacterium
GAGCGGTTCGGCGGGCAGATCGCCGACGCGCTGCGGGCGCACGACCTGACCTACGAGTGGTACATGGCGGAATGGCCCCGCCGGCTGGCGGCCGGGGGGCGACTACCGCAAGACCTTCCGCGAGATCGAGGGCGATGGGCGGTCAGGCTCCTGGCCGAGTACGGGCGGCCGCATGAGGGGACGGAGGCCGAGGTGTTCGTGCTCAGCCAGGAGCTCATCTATACGGTCGCGGCGCGGATCGATGTGACCTAACCTGCGAGATGGTGAACGCACACAAGCGGCAGGCCGCTCTGTCCGAGATCGTCGCTCCGCGGCACCGCGCCTGACCGTCGGGCCTGTGGAGCTCAGGCCACCGCTGGCAGCGCCGAAGTGCAGTTTGGGCACCGGTTGGCTTTGATCGGGATCACGGTGAAGCAGTAGGGGCACTCCTTGCTGGTCGACGGCGTCTCTCCCCGCCGGCGCAACCGGTTGACCTGGCGGATGAGCAGGAAGATGACAAAGGCCACGATGACGAAGTCGAGGATGGCGTTGAGAAAGATTCCGTAGTTGATCGTCGCGGCGCCGGCCTCCCTGGCCGCCGCCAGGGTCGGATAGTCCCGGCGGGTGAGGTTCACGAACAGATTGGTGAAGTTCACCCGGCCGAGCAACAGGCCCACCGGCGGCATCAGGATGTCGTTGACGAACGAGGTCACGATCTTGCCGAAGGCGGTGCCGAGGATCAGACCGATGGCCAGGTCTAGCAGATTGCCCCGCAGGGCGAATTCCTTGAACTCTTTGAGCATGGCGTACCCTCCTTCTCTGGCGAGTGCTTGACCGCGCGTGGCGGCGCTGACCTCTTCGCCCCACGCGCCGCGCGCCTCCTCCCGCCGCCGTGCAGGGGATGGCGGCGGCGGGGGGAAACAGGCGTCGTCCACTGAAACGGGTGAGGAGGGGCGTCATGGCCTGGATCAAGACGCTCAGCCCGGAGGAGGCCACCGGGGCGCTGCGGGAGCGCTACGCGGAGGCGGTCCGGCGGGCGGGGCGGGTCTGGAACATCGTCCGGCTGATGAGCCTGCGGCCGCAGCAGATCAGGGATTCCATCGAAGGCCTGTACGTGACGACGATGTACCGTCCCACCCCCGGCCTGCCGCGGGCGCAGCGGGAGATGATCGCGGTGGTCGTCTCCCAGGCCAACCGCTGTCACTACTGAATCCAGTCCCACGCGCACGACCTCCGGGGCGAGGTCCACGACGATGCGCTGGTGGAGGCGGTGGAGCGCGATTACCGCACGGCGCCGCTGGATGACCGGACGCGGCGGATGCTGGACTACTGCGTGAAACTCACGCTACGCCCCTGGGAGTGCAACGAGGCGGACATCCGGGCGCTGCGCGACCTGGGGTACGAGGACGGGGACATCCTGGACATCGTGCAGATCGTCGGCTACTTCAACTACATCAACCGCGTGGCCGACGGGCTGGGCTGCGAGCCGGAGCCCTTCATGACTCCCTGGGATCGCTAGGATCAGAAGCGAGCGGAAGGCGTCCGAGCCTAGGAGGCGGGGGCACCGGCGCCGGAGCGCTCCGGTACCATTACAGGGCCCGGCCGGTGTCATCGTCAGGAAGATCGGCAGGGTAAAGGGCGCACTCGCCACTGCCTCAAGGATCGTCACCCAGAGCCACCCCTCTCTGGCCCTCGGGCGTGCCCCGCTGGATGTCCCGCGTTGGATTCCAGGTTCTCACCGGAGGTCCTGCGGCGGCCCTACTCTTTGAGCAGACCATGGTCTACCGCCCACAACGCGGCCTGGGTGCGGTCTCGTGCCCCCAGTTTGGCGTAGATCCGGCTGATGTAGTTCTTTACCGTGCCCTCGGTGAGGTACAGCTCTTCGGCGATCTCCTTGTTGGACCGGCCCCGCGCCAGCAGGCGGAGGATCTCCTCTTCTCGCTGGGTCAGCGGCTCCTGGAGCGACGGCCCCTCGGCCGCTCCGCCGGCGGGCTCCCCCCGGCGCAGTTCGTCCACGACCTTCGCGGCGATCGGGGGCGGAATGAGGATGCCCCCGCCGTGATGGACGGTGCGCAGCGCCTTCACCAGTTCCTCCGCAGGAAAGTCCTTCAGCAGGTAACCGGCCGCGCCGGCCTTGAGGGCCTCGAAGATGAACTCGTCGTCATCATAGGTGGACAGGATCACGACCTGCGGGCCGCCGGAGGCGCGGATGCGGCGGGTGGCCTCGACCCCGTCCATGTGCGGCATGCGGATGTCCAGCAGGACCAGGTCCGGACGGACGCGGAAGGCCAGATCCACCGCCTCCCGTCCATCGCCGGCCTCCCCCACGACCGCGAAGTCGTCCTCGGCCTCCAGGATCGTCCGCAGCCCTCCCGGAAGAGGCGTTGATCGTCGCAGAGCAGGACCCGGATCGCCCGGCCCGTGGACGCGGCGCCGCCCGAGCCAGGGGGATCAGGCACGGACGGGGGTTGGCGTCAGCGGGAGTTCCATGACCGCCTCGAAGCCCTGCCGCGGCGCGCTGTCATAGAAGAACCGTCCGCCGGCGCTCTGAGCCCGCTCCTGCATCCCGCTGAGCCCCATACCCGGCTGAACCTCCTGGGTCCCACCCCCGTCATCACGCACGCGCAGTTCGACGTGTCCATCGCGAGGCCGCAGGGAGGCCCACACGCTGGAGGCCCGGCCGTGGCGCGCCGCGTTCGTAAGGCATTCCTGGAGCGCCCGGTAGAGCAGGACCTCCTGAGCGGGGGTCAGGGCAGGGTCTCCCTCGGCGACGAAGTTCACCCGGATGGCGGTCCGCTCGGCGAACTGCTCGCAGAGGCGGCGCATCGCTTCTAGCCCGCCGACCGTCTCCAGGTGCTCGGGACGCATCGCCCGCACCGCGCGGCGGACCTCGTCGAGGCCCATCCGGACAACCTCCTCCAGGGAGGCCAGGCGGGAAGCGGCTCCGGCGGGGTCGGTCACCAGCGTCTTCCGCGCGGCCTGGAGCTGCACCAGGAGACCGGTCAGCACGTGCGCCACGGAGTCGTGCACGTCCTGGGCGACGCGCTGCCGCTCGCGGGCGACAGACAGCGTCTCCACTTCCGCGGCGTAGGCCTGCAGCCGGGCGTGGGCCTGCTCGAGCTGCGCCAGGAGGCTCTCCGTCCGCCGGCGCGCGGCCATCTGCTCGACGAACAGCCGGCTCGCCGTCGCCACGAAGACGAAAGCGAAGAGCAGGGGCAGCATGTCTTCCGCGTACGCCAACGGCGCTGCCGACTCGAGCAGGTACAGCTTCAAGGAAGATCGCAGAAGCTGGCTTTGCCAGGCGAGCGAGTGGGAAGGGAAAACGCCGTTGCTTCCACAGGGCCGTACCGCTTTCGGAGCGCCTGCACATTCACGATTGCGTCCACCACTCACCTCCACATCGGAGCCTAGCGGTGCCGGCTTCCGGGGTCTAGGTGCTGCGGTCACGAGATAGCCACCGGTCATAATGACCGCCGTCATACAACCGCCCCGCCCTGCAGACGGAGACATCGAGAGGGGACCTCAGGCGGACCGTAGAACGTCAAGACAACCTTCCGAACCCTGCCGATGACCGAGGAATTCCCCGTTACCTGGGAGGACCCGTCCGACCCCGAGCTGTCCTGGGAGTGGGACGACATGCATACGCCCGGGGTCCTGGCGCCACTGGCCTCAGACTACACGCGGGTCATCGCCCGGGGGCTGACCTACCGCTTCGAGCAGTTTGGTCTGCCCAGGCAGATCCTCTGCCGCATCATCAACGGCTTCACCTACTTTGCCGACAAGGTCGACGTCCCCGAGAGCGACCTGCCGGCGCTACGGGAGCGGGAGGAAGCGAGCCGCGGTACGCAGGCCCGCGTGGTCCGGGAGTACTGGGATCGCACTGTCCTCCCGGCGCTGCTCCAGGC
>JACQGZ010000254.1 GCA_016199305.1 Armatimonadota bacterium
ATCTGGATCCAGCCCTTCTCCAGGTGCTCGTCCATTGCGGCAATCATCCCCCGGTCCTCCCAATCAAAGAAGCGTCCCTGGGACGTCGGAAAGACCAGAACGCGGGCGCCGCCGCGACCGAAGATGAGCAGGTCCATGTCCCGCCCCAGCGAGGGGCTGAACCAGCGATGATACTGGCGCTCGACGGCCATCAAAATCACCGGGATGAGTGGAAGAGAGTTCTCCCGGCCGCGGAGGCTTTCCTCCGGCGGGCGGCGGGGCCGGCCGCGGCAGACCGCGGACCGCCCCCGGCCTGTGGTATCGTGATCCCGAACCTCCGGGGTCCGCACCCAGCCCAACGATGGCGCGCATCCAGCATCTGGCCGACGACCTGGTTTTGATCGACGCCGACTACAACGGCACGCCGGGGGCGATCAGCGTTTATGTCCTGCTGGGCGAGCGGCCGGCGCTAATCGAGACCGGCCCGGCGTCCACCGTCGAGACCGTCCTGGAGGGCATCCGCCAGGCGGGGCTTGATCCCCGGGACCTCCGCGCGGCCGCGGTCACGCACATTCACCTGGATCATGCCGGCGCCGCGGGGACCCTGGCGGACCGTTACCCCGACCTTGAGCTCTACGTCCACCCCATCGGCGCGCCCCACCTGATCGACCCGTCACGGCTGATCGCCAGCGCGCGACGGCTCTACGGCGCGGCGCTGGACACACTTCTTGGGGAACCGCGCCCCATCTCATCCGGTCGTGTGCGCGTTCTGAAGGATGGCGATGAGGTGTGGCTGGGGTCGCGGACGCTCACCGCCCTCAATTCGCCAGGCCACGCCACCCATCACCACGCCTACCTGGACCGAACCTCCGGCGACCTCTTCACCGGCGACGCTGCCGGTGTCGCGCTCGCGGGTTCCCGGTATGTGAGCCCGCCGACCCCCCCGCCGGAACTCGACTTCGCGGCCTGGCGGAAGACGTTGGCTCGCCTGAGGGCCGCCCACCCACAGCGGCTGCTGCTGACGCACTTCGGCGCGCATACCTGGGTCGAGCAACTGCTGACCGATCTCGAGGCCCGGCTGAACGTCCGCGAGCGCCTGGCCCTGGAGGCCGCGGCGGCCGGGCTCGGTGAGGAAGCCTTCGCCGAACAACTCGGAGCGCTGACCGCTCGGGAGATCGCGGAGGCGGCACCCGGCGAGGAGAGACGCTACGAGGTGATGACGCCTCTGCGAAACAACGTCCTGGGCCTGCTGCGGTACGCCGCGCGGCCGCCCCGCAGGGGGGAGCGCTAGAGCATGCCAAGCGTCGTGAGGAGCGTGCGCAGCCGGGTGCGGGCGTTGTCGTCGAGCGGCAGGGCGGGCAAGCGGACGGTGGGCGCCTCGATCAACCCGGCCATGGCCATGGCCTCTTTCACGACGACAAAGAGGGGCGCGCCGAATTCGTAGAGCGACGGGAAATCCACGCGGCCGCGCATCATCTCCGCCGCCGTCTCCACATCGCCGCGGCGGACGGCCTCATAGACCGCGACAGAGGCCGCGGGGGCGACGTTGGCCATCCCCGGAACGGCTCCGTCCCCGTCCAGCAGCAACGTGTTGATCAGGTGATACTCGTAGCCGCAGAGCACGGTGAAGTCCGGCCGGCGGGGCCGCACCGCCGCCAGCACCTGTTGGATGTGGCCGACGCTGTCGATCGTCTCCTTGATCCCGGCGATGGTGGGATGCGCCTGGGCCAGCCGGGCGATCAGCGCGGCGGAGAGGTTGCGCCCGGACACCGCCGGGAAGTTGTAGATCAGAATAGGAAGCTCGATCGCCCGAGCGATGGCGCCGTAGTGGGCCTCCACGGCGGCATCCGAGAGCGTCCAATAATAAGGAACGATCACCACGACGCCCGCCGCGCCGACCTCCTGGGCGTGCCGGGCGTAGGCGATCGCCTCATCGGTGCCGGGGGCGCCGCAGCCGACCAGGACGGGCACGCGGCCCCGCGCCTGATCCAGCACGACTTCTGCCACCAGGCGGCGCTCCTGGGGGCGCAGGTGCATGACCTCGCCGGTCGTCCCCAGGGTGAAGAGCCCATGCACGCCGGCCTCCAGGAGCCGGTCGACGTGCCGCCGCACGGCCTCCTCGTCCACGGCGCCGTCGGGACGGAAGAGGGTGACCAGTGGCGGGAGGATGCCGGCGAACCGCCGTTCCGTCGGATCCGAGGTTCCCATCCTGGCCGCCGCCGGCGCCCCATCTTCCTTCACTGATGAGAGGTACGCGTCGACGATGCCCCGGGCCTGAGCCTCATCCTCCGACGCCACCAGGAGATCGCCCCAGATGCCCGACGCGCGAGCGATAATCTCGCCGTAGCCGGGCACCTGGCGCGAGCGCAGCCAGGCGCGCACCCCCGCCGACCGCAGCGCCTGCTCCAGGGCCAGCGCCTCGACCTGCGTGGCGGCCTGATGAATGCGTACGACGTCGGCGGGTTCGTGCAACCAGCGCATCAGCGCTTCGCCTCCATCGCCATCCGGTAGGCGACGCGCCGGGGAATGCCGTAGGTCTCGGCCAGCGTGCGGGCCGCGTCGCGGCGGGAGAGACCCCGGCCGAGGAGGCGCCGGAGTTGTACATCGGGATCGCCTCCCGCGCCGGCCCTCTCGGTGTCGGCGGCCGGGCCCGCGTGGCGCTCGCCGGCGCCCTCGAGGCGACCCTCCACGACCAGCGTGATCTCCCCCCGCGGGCGGGTCTCGGCCACGCGAGCCGCGACCTCATCCGCCCGGCCGCGGAGCACCTCCTCGTGCACCTTGGTCGCCTCGCGCACCAGAGCCACTCGCCGGGGTCCCAGCACCGCCGCCACATCCGCGAGCGTCTCCTGAATCCGGTGGGGCGCTTCGAACAGCACCAGGGTAGCCGGCAGCAAAGCCGCCTCCTCCAGGGCCCGCCGCCGCGCCGGACGCGTGCGGGGCAGGAAGCCCAGGAACAGGAAGCGGTCCGACGGAAGGCCCGCGACGCTCAGTGCCGCGGTGACGGCGCTCGGCCCCGGGATGGGGATGACCTGCACGCCGGCGGCGATGGCTCCTCCGACCAGATGGAAGCCGGGATCGGACACGGTGGGCA
>JACQGZ010000251.1 GCA_016199305.1 Armatimonadota bacterium
AACCAGTAGGCGATCGTGATCGGCTGGCCCTTGCTCACCTTCACCACGCCGATCGAGTCGGTGACGGGCCCCAGCGTCTGCGCCGCCGGCGCGGGCGCCACGAAATAGGTCCCGCCCGCCAGTAGCAGAACCACGAGCAGTGCCAATGGCAGTTTCACATGCCTCATGCCATTCTCTCCCCCCTTTGTACCCCTCTAGTGGGAATAGGATATCTCCAGCCTATCTTTGGTCAGGTGCTGGTTGTCAAGTACGCTTCTGCGCCCCCCTGCCAATTCCTTCAGCGCCCAAAGTCGGTCAGCTCAGCGCTGCGGACATCCCCACGCCCCCGGCCGCCGCCCGGCGCAAGGCCTCCGCGCCCACGGCCACGTCCAGCGCCGCCGTCCCCACGGACTTGAAGAGGGTCACCTCCTGGGGGTTGCGTCGCCCGGGCCGCTCTCCGGCGGCCACCTCGCCGATCTCGGCGTGGATCCGTTCGGGGGCAAAGTGCCCCTCGGCGATAGCCAGAAGCAGGTCGCCGGCCTCGGCCAGGGCGGCTTCGCGGGAGTCCACGACCACCGTGGCGCGGCCGACGAGGGCTCCCTCCACCTCCCGGGTGTGGGGGGTGAAGGCGCCGACGACGTTCAGGTGCGCCCCCGGCGCGACCTCCGCGGATGGCACCACCGGGGTGGGGCTGGTCGTCGCGGTAATGATGATGTCCGCCCCGCGCACCGCCAGAGCGGGGGACGCCGCAACCACCGTCGCGTCCCGCAGCCACGGCTGGCCCCGGGCCCAGGAGACGAAACGTTCCGCCCGGGCGGCGTCCCGACCCACCACTCGCACCTGGGTGATGTCGCGCACGGCGCACACAGCCTCCAGCTGGGTGCGCGCCTGGGCGCCCACCCCGAAGAGCGCGCAGATCCCCGCCTCCGGGCGGCTGAGCAGCCGCGTCGCCAGACCCGAGGCCGCGCCGGTGCGGAGGGCGGTCAGCGAGGCGCCCTCCAGCAGGCCCAGCGGGGCGCCGGTGGCGGCGTCCTGGATCAGGACGACCGCCGTGATCGTGGGGAGGCCGCGGGAGGGGTTGTCGGGGAAGACGCTCACCGCTTTGATCCCCAGGGCATTAAGGTCCGGGAGGCGGGCCGGCATGTAGAGGGCGGTGCCGCCTCCACCCTCCAGGTGCGTCCGCAGCGGTACCTCGGCCTGTCCGCGAGACATCTGGATGAACGCCCCGGCGACGATGTCGATGGCATCGGCCATGGGGACCAGCCGGCGCAGGTCCGCGGCGCTGAGAATGCGCAGGGGCGCTAGCGCCATTCGGCGATCAGGCTGCGCAGGATAAAGAGGACGTTGGCGGGCCGTTCCCCGAGGCGGCGCATGAAGTAGGGATACCATTGCTCGCCAAACGGGATGTAGACGCGCACGTTGAACCCCTCCCGGGCGAGCGACTGCTGGAGGTCGCGCCGCACCCCGTAGATCATCTGGAACTCAAAGCCCGACGGCGCGAGGGACTCGGCCTGCGCCACGCCGCGCGCGTGTGCAATCATCTGGGGATCGTGGGTGGCGATGGCCGGATAGGTCCCCCGGCGCAGCAGCAGGGTGGCGAGAGCGCGGTAGGCGGCGTCCACATCCTCTTTGCGGGGATAGGCGACCGACGGCGGCTCCAGGTAGGCGCCCTTCACCAGCCGGATGCGCACCCCGGTGCCCACCAGCGCCTCCACGTCGGCCGGGCTGCGGTACAGGTAGGCCTGGATGACCAGGCCGACGTTGGTGAAGCCGTCCTGCCAGAGGCGCCGCCACAGCGCCAACGTCGGGGTGACCAGGGCCGCTTCTTCCATGTCGATCCGCACGAAGATCTGCCCCGAACGCGCGACCTCCAGGATCCGCCGCACCAGCCCCTCGGCGAATCCGGCGGCGATGGCCAGTCCCAACTGGGACAATTTGATGGAAAGGTTGCAGTCCAACCGCTCCCCGGTGATGGTCCGCAGGATCTCCACGTACCGTTCGGCCGCCCCCTCCGCCTCCCCCCGGCTGGTGGTCTTCTCCCCCAGGTAGTTGAGGCTGGCGTGACAGCCGGCGCGGTTGATCTCCCGCGCGGCCGCGATGCCTTCGGCCAGGGTCTCGCCGGCCACGAAGCGTCGGGCCGCCCGCCGGGCCAGCCCGTTGCGCAGGACGAACGCCTGCGCGCGCGGGCTCTCGGAGAGACGGATGAAGGCGCCGCGAAGCACTATGGATAGATGCCGCGAATGTAGAGCGCGTTGGCCACCCGGTTGATGGCGCGGATCAGCGCGCCTACGCGCAGCCGGACCTTGTACTCCTGCGCGCTCTGCCAGACCCGGTGGAACTCCCGCACCAGGATCCGCTCCAGGTTCTGGTTGACCTCCTCCTCCACCCAGAAGAACTGCTGGAGGCCCTGCACCCACTCGAAGTAGGAGACGATCACCCCGCCGGCGTTGGCGAGGATGTCGGGGATCACCGGAATCTTCCGCTCGACGAAGACGGCGTCGCCGTCCGGCGTGATCGGGCCGTTCGCGCCTTCCACGATCATCCGGGTCTTGATGCGCGGCGCGTTCTCGGCGTCGACCTGCCCCTCCAGCGCGCTGGGGATGAGGATGTCGCAGGGAATCTCCAGCAGCTCCTCATTGGAGACGCGGTCGGTCCCAGGGAAACCGATCACCGACCGGGCGGCCTCCTTGTGCCGCAGCACCGCCCCCGGATCGAACCCCTTGGGGCTGTGGATCCCGCCACGGGAGTCGCTGACGGCGATCACCTTGCAGCCGAGCCCGTGCAGCAGCGTCGCCGCCACCGCTCCGACGTTGCCGAACCCCTGGACGACCACAGTGGCTCCCTCCAGCGGGAGGTTGATCAGCTTGGCGGTCTCCCGCACCGAGAGCATGACGCCGCGACCTGTGGCTTCGACGCGCCCGAAGGAGCCGCCGATCTCGATCGGCTTCCCGGTGACGACCGAGGGCGTGGAGTGCCCCCGGTGCATGCTGTAGGTGTCCATGATCCAGGCCATCACCTGGGGATTTGTGCCGACATCCGGCGCCGGGATGTCGCCTTCCGGGCTCATCATGATGCTGATCTCGGTCGCGTAGCGCCGCGTCAGGTGCTCCAGTTCGTCCTGGGAGAGAATCTTGGGGTCGACGACGACGCCGCCCTTGGCCCCGCCGTACGGGAGACCGACCACCGCGCACTTCCAGGTCATCCACATCGCCAGCGCCCGGACCTCGTTCAACGTGACGTCGGGATGGTAGCGGATGCCGCCCTTGGTCGGTCCCAGGACGGTGCTGTGGTGCACCCGGTGGCCGGTGAAGAGGCGCACCGACCCGTCGTCCATCTTCACCGGGAAATTGACGGTCATCTCCCGTTTCGGATAGGCGAGGTACTCGCGGATGCCGCGTTTCAGCGGCAGGTAGTCGGCCGCTTCGTTGAACTGCCGCAAGGCCATCTCCCAGGGATCCTCTCTCGGGGTGATGACGACTGCCTGAGCGCTCATCCTAACCTCCTTGGGACGCATGCGCGGCCTGGGTGGCCGCGTGCAGAATCATGTGGATACCTCGCGCCGCCGCCCGGACCCGGCGTCAGCGGACCAGCGTGGACACCGGCACGACGATGATGCGCGCCCGGTCAAATTCGGGCAGGAGCCCCCTGAGGACCTCCGCCGTCTGTTTCTGCACGTGCCCGATGCCCACCGCCGCGCCCCGGATGCGCGCCACCTCGAGCAGCCGGCGCACCTGGCCGGCGATGTAGACCGGGTCGTCCTCGTTATCCAGAAAGACCGCGCGCTCCGCGACCGGAATGCCCATCTCCAACGCCACGGCCGCCACCACCGAGTGCACCGTCGTCCGGCTGTCCACGAAGAAGAGCCCGCGCTCCCGTACGACCTGCAGCACCGCCGTCATGACGCGGCGGTCCGCGGTGGCCCGGGAACCCATGTGCCCGCTCAGCCCCACGACGCCGGGCAGACCATCCAGATCGGCCCGCACCTGCGCGGCGATGGCGTCGGCGGTCATGTCCGTGGTGATGCCGCCCGGCCCAAGGGCGCGCCCCGCCTCCGCCGCTTCCAGCGGCAGGTGCAGGATCACCTCCAGGCCCGCGGCGGTGGCGCGCTCCGCGACCAACTGCGAGGCCGGCAGTCCGGGCAGCACGGCGACCGTGACCGGCCGCCCCAGCGCCAGGATCGGATCGAGTTGGGCCAGGTCGGCGCCGGCGTCGTCGAAGATGATGGCCACGCGTCCCGCCGGTTCAACAGTGGGCCGGACGACAGGGCGCGCCGTCCCCGGAGCCGGCGCGACCACCTGGGGAGCCGGGCCGCCCCCCGATCCGGGCGGGCGCGAAGACGGCGCCGCCGGGACCCGGTCGGCCCCCGTTCCCGCGGCCGGCGCCGCAGCCGGGCCCGGCGCGGGCCGCCAGGCGGTCCACAGCCCCACGACGACGCCGATGAGGACCGCGGCCAGCACGGCGCCCTGCCAGACCGATCGGACCCGCGCGTGCGCCGGGGCGCGTCGGGAGCGAGCCATCAGCGGCGCTGGGCGATCTGCTGCTTCAGCACGGTGAGGGCGGCGGCGAACTGCGCCGCATCGATGCGCCGGATCTCCGCGTCGGAGCGTCCCTCCAGCCGGGCGCCCGCGTTGACATCCGGCGCGATGCCCTTGCCGTGGATGTCGTGCCCGTCGGGGGTGAGGTACCGGCCGCTCGTGAGCGTGGCCCCCGTCCCGCCCGGCAGGGAGAGGATGCGCTGGATGACGCCCTTGCCGAAGGTGCGGACGCCGACGACGCGGGCGACCTCGTGGTCGCGCAGCGCGCCGGTGACGATCTCGGAGGCGCTGGCCGTGAACTCGTTCACCAGCAGGACCACCGGGATGGCCACCTTCGGGCCGCCAGTGGCGCGTTCGGTGCGCCGGCGGCCGTCCCGATCGACGGTGTGCACGATCGACTCGCCGGCCGGGACGAACCGGTCCGCGATCGCCACCGCGGCATCGAGCAGGCCGCCGCCGTTGGTGCGCAGGTCGAGCAGGAGACCGCGGGCCCCGCTGCGCAGGACGGCGTCGAGCGCGGCGGCGAAATCGCGCGCCGTCGGTTCGTCGAAACTGACGATGCGCAGGTAGGCTGCCCCCGCGGCGCGCAGTTGGGCGCGGTCGGCCTCTTCGAGGAAGCCCTCCTCCCGCACGGTGACGTTGACGATGCGGGCGCGCGTGAGGGTGAGGGAGAAGGTGCGGCCGGCGCGGCTCAGCGTGAGGGTCACCTTGGTGCCGGCCGGCCCGCGGATGCGCGAGACGACCTCCTCCAGCGACATCCGGTCGGTCTTGCGGCCGTCCACGGCGAGAATGCGGTCCCCGGGGCGCATCCCGGCCCGCTCGGCCGGCGTGTCGGGGATGGGCTGCACCACCACCGGCCCGCCGTTCTGCAGTTCGATCAGGATGCCGACCCCGGAGAAGACGCCCGACAGCGACTCCCGGAACTCCTTGTACCCGGAGGGATCCATGAACCGGGAGTAGGGATCGCCCAGGGCCTCCAGCATCCCCCGCGCGGCGCCGTGGAAGAGCGCGTTCGTGTCGACGTCCCGGCGGATGTAGGTGGCTCTGATCTGGTGCAGGACATCCCGCAGCAGCGCAAAGCCCTGGCTGTCGGCGTCGGAGCCGGCGACCGTGCGCCCCTGCCCGTAGCCGTACCCAGCGACGAAGGCCCCGGCGACCAGCGCCAGCAGGAGGAGCGCAATGAGCGGGCGATTGCGAGCGGCGTTCACGGAACTCACCTCACCTCAGACAGCATAGCGGAGGGGGGAACGAGGCGCTACGTGCGGCCCGCAGGGCTACCGGCCGATGGGGTTGACCGGGGTGCCGTTGACGCGGATCTCAAAATGGACGTGCGGCCCGGTGGAATACCCGGTGGACCCCACCCGGGCGATCAGCTGCCCTTTGCGCACCCGCTGCCCCGGCCGGGTGAGGATGGTCGACAGGTGCGCGTACAGGGTGGAGAGGCCTCCGCCGTGGTCGATGATGACGATCTTGCCGTAGCCCCCGAACCATCCGGTGTAGGCCACGGCGCCGTCCCCGGCGGCGACGACAGGCGTGCCCCGCGGCGCGGCGATGTCCACGCCGCCGTGCATCCGCCGCACTCCGAAGATGGGGTGGCGCCGCATCCCGAACCCCGAGGTGAACCGGCCGCGTGCGGGCAGGAGGAAGTCCCGGACGCGAGCGACCGGCACCAGCCCCAGCCCCTCCACCGCCTGAATCCGGCGGATCAGCGCCACCAGTTCGCGGTCGGTGCGCTCCAGGTCTTCCACGACCTGTTCGTAGAGGGACCGTTCCCGCTGGATGCGCGCCAGCAGATCCGCCTTGGCCCCGACCTCCGCGGTCAGTTCCGTCCGGCGGGCCTGGGTCTCCCCGATCAGCCGGGTGGTCCGCTCCTGATGGCTCTGGAGTTCTTCGTACAGGCGCCCGTACTCGCGGACGTCCGCTTCGTAGGCCTCCAGCAGCCGGGCGTCGGCGCGCATCAGCGCACTGAGAAAATGCGCCCGCGTGACGAGCTCGGAGAAGTCGGCGCCGTCCAGGAAGAGCTCCAGGTAGCCCTGCCGCCCCCATTTGTAGATGTCGCGCAGCCGCCCGTCCACACGGACCCGCTCGCCGGCGAGACGGCGCCGGGTCTCCGCCAGTTCGGCCGCCGTGGCCGCCGATCGGGCGCGCGTCTCCCTGAGGTCGGCCTCCAGAGTGCGCAGGCGCGACTCCGCCGTGTCGCGGCGGCGGTCCATGGCTTCGAGGTCGGCGAGCGCCCGCCGCTCCTGCTGTCTGACCGAGCGCAGGCGCTGTCGCTTCTCGCGAAGTTCCTCCCGCACACGCTCGAGCTTCCGCTGCGCCGTCCCGGCGGTCGCCGGGGCGGACCCCGTCGTCGCCGCGGCCGCCGGTCCCGCCGGGAGGAGGGTCACGAGCGCCAGGAGCGCGATCAGGGTCCTCATGTATGAAGGAAGCGCCGCAGCGCCAGCAGGCTGCCGCTCATCCCGACCAGCACGCCGCCGACCGCCAGCGCGCCGAGGAGCGTGGGCAGGAGCGCCTCGGCCCGGACCAGCGGAAGAAATGGGAGCAGCGCCTCAAGCCGGGCCCGCAGGAGGACATAGGCGGGGGCGAGCAGCAGCCCCGCCAGGGCCGTCGCCAGCCCGCCCTGCAACGCCCCTTCCAGCATGAAGGGGGAGCGCATGTACCAGCCTCCCGCCCCGACCAGCTGCATGATCTCGATCTCCTGGCGGCGGCTGAGGATGGTCAGGCGGATGGTGTTCATAATGATGATCAGCGCCACCGCCCCCAGCAGCGCGGCCGCCGCCGCCCCGCCCCCGCGCAGCAGCAGCGTCGCCGCGAGCAACCGGTCGAGCACCTGCCCCCCGAAGGTGACGTCCTCCACCCCGGGCACCGCGCGCGCCGCCGCCGCGATCTGGCGCGCCTCGGCGGGGTCGATCAGGGTGATCTCCAGCGACTCGGGCAGTGGATTTGTCTCAATCATGTCCTGGAGGGAGATGCGTTCGCCGAGGGCGGTCTGCAGGCGCGCCAGCGCCTCATCGCGGCCGACGACCTCGACGCCCCGCACGCCGGGTACTGCCCGCACCGCCTCGGCCGCCCGCCCCACCTCCGCCGCGCCGAGCCCGTCGCGCAGGTAGGCGATGACCTCCACCTGCCCCTCCAGGATCGACGCCATCAGCCGCAGGTTCGCCGCGACGGCGGCGCCGGCGCCCACCC
>JACQGZ010000243.1 GCA_016199305.1 Armatimonadota bacterium
CTTCCTGCACGGTGGATCGCACGAGCGCAACCGTCGCGCCGGGACCCATAACACGCCCGGGATCGTCGGCTTCGCGGAGGCGGTCCGCCTGGCGCTGGCGGAGATGGGGGAGGAGGCGGGCCGGCTGCGGGCGCTGCGCGACCGGGTGATCGGCGGGCTGCTCGCCCTCGACGGGGTGCGTCTCAATGGCCATCCCACGGAGCGGTTGCCCGGCAACGTGAACGTCTCCTTCCGTGGGGCGGACAGCGAGTCGCTCCTGCTGGCCCTCGACCTCCGGGGGGTGGCGGCCAGCAGTGGCTCGGCCTGTACCTCGGGCAGCCTGGAGCCCTCCCACGTGCTGTCGGCGATCGGGCTCGCTCCGGAGATCGCCGCAGGCACCCTGCGCCTTTCGCTCGGCCGCTGGACCACAGAGGAGGAGATCGACCAGGTCCTGAACATCCTCCCAGGGGTGCTGGAGTCCGTCCGCTCCGCCTTCGTGAATTAACCGGGACCGCCTGTGACCGACTACCTCCCGATCTTCGTTCACTTTCTCCTGGTCGTGCTGCTCACCGCGGCCCTCCTGGGCGTGCACACCCTCGTCGGCCGGCGGCGGCCCTCCCCGGCCAAGCTCGAGCCCTACGAGTCGGGCGTCTGGCCCATCGGCTCCTCCCGTGAGCGTGTGCCGATCCGCTATTACCTGATCGCCATGCTCTTTATCCTCTTTGACATCGAGGCGATCTTCCTCTACCCGTGGGCGGTGGCCTTCCGCGATCTCGGGGTGGCCGGCCTGATCGAGATGCTGGTCTTCCTGGGTATCCTGCTCATCGGCTTCGTCTACGCGTGGCAGCGGAGGGCCCTGGAATGGGAGTAGAGATTCCTGTTCCCGGGTCCAGTGTCGGCGGCGTCTCGGACGAAGAAGTGGAGATGCTGGAGCGCCAGATCCTCACCGCGAAGGCCTCCCGCATCCTGGCCTGGGCGCGGAAGAGTTCCATCTGGCCGGTGCAGTTCGGGCTGGCCTGCTGCGCGATCGAGATGATGGCCGCCACCGCCGCGCGCTTTGACATCGCCCGATTCGGCAGCGAGATCTTCCGCGCCAGCCCCCGCCAGGCCGACCTGATGATCGTGGCCGGGCGGGTCAGCCAGAAGATGGCCCCCGTGCTGCGCCGCATCTACGATCAGATGCTCGAGCCGAAGTGGGTGATCGCCATGGGCGACTGCGCCTCCTGCGCCGGCGTCTTCAACAACTACGCGCTGGTGCAGGGGGTGGACAAGATCGTCCCGGTGGATGTCTACGTGGCGGGCTGCCCGCCGCGTCCCGAGGCCCTGCTGTATGGGTTTCTCAAACTGCAGGAGAAGATCGAGCGGACCGGAGGACGGCTCTGATGCCGGAGCCCGCGGCGGCGACCGGCGCGGTGGTCGAGGCGCTGCGGGCGGCGCTGCCCGAGGCGGTCCAGGAGACCGCGGAGTTCCGCGGGGAGACCACGGTGGTCGTCGCCCGCGAGCGGATCCTGGAGGCGCTGACCTTCCTGCGGGATCGCGCCGCGCCCCGTTTTGCCGTGCTTTCCGACCTGACCGCGCTGGACCGGCTGCCGGCTGAGCCCCGCTTCGAGGTCGTCTATCTCCTCATGTCGCTCGACCCGCCGGTCCGCATTCGTGTGAAGGCAGGCCTGCCCGCGGACGACCCCGAGATCGCCACCGCGACCACGCTCTGGCCGGCGGCGGACTGGCAGGAACGGGAAGTGTACGACTTCTTCGGCATCCGGTTCCGCGGCCATCCCAATCTCACCCGCATTCTCATGCCGGACGATTGGGAAGGGTACCCCCTGCGCAAGGATTTCCCGCTGGTGGAGGAGCCGGTCGAGTTCGTCGGCCGCGTGCCGAAGCCGCCCAGCCGCATCATCCCGGACGTCCCGCCGAAGGGGTCGTAGCCCGTCCATGGCCGCGACCACGCGCGAGACGCTCACGCTGAACATGGGTCCGCAGCACCCGGCCACCCACGGCGTGCTGCGCCTGATCCTGGAGCTGGAGGGGGAGATTATCCTCGGCGCAAACCCGGTGATCGGCTACCTGCACACCGGCTTCGAGAAGGAGATGGAAACGCGCACCTACCATCAGAACATCGTCTTCCCGCCGCGCGTCGAGTACCTGGCGACGATGATCGAGGAGGTCGCCTACGTCCAGGCGGTGGAGAAACTGCTGGAGGTCACTCCGCCGAAGCGGGCGCAGTACATCCGCGTCGCCCTGATGGAACTGTCGCGCATCGCCAGTCACCTGGTCTGGCTGGGGA